>DASYDA010000066.1:0-8786 GCA_036499865.1 Dongiaceae bacterium
GAAAATGCCGCCGCTTTCTCGCGCCGCGCGCAAATGCTAGCCTTTATCCATCCTTTTTCCCGCCCAGGAACACCACGCCCATCATGACCCGCTCCCCGGACGCCCCGGCCAAGTTCACCTCCACCTCCCGCTACATCACCACCCGCGATCTCGAGATTGCGGTGAACGCTTCCGTCACCCTCGGCCGGCCGCTGCTGGTGAAGGGCGAGCCCGGCACCGGCAAGACGGTGCTGGCGGAGGAGGTGGCAGCTTCGCTCGGGTTGCCGCTGATCCAGTGGCATATCAAATCCATCACCAAGGCAATGCAGGGGCTCTATGAATATGACGCGGTGGCGCGGCTGCGCGACGGGCAGCTCGGCGAGGCGCGGGTGCATGACATCCGCAACTACATCGTCAAGGGCAAGCTCTGGTCGGCCTTCGAGAGCGAGACGCCGGTGGTGCTGCTGATCGACGAGATCGACAAGGCGGATATCGAATTCCCCAACGATCTCTTGCAGGAACTCGACCGCATGGAGTTCTTCGTCTACGAGACCAAGGAGACCGTGCGCGCCGCGCATCGGCCGATCGTCATCGTCACCTCCAACAACGAGAAGGAGCTGCCCGACGCCTTCCTGCGCCGCTGCTTCTTCCACTACATCCGCTTCCCCGACAAGGCGGTGATGGAGAAGATCGTCGCCGCGCATTACCCCGACATCAAGCGGGATCTGCTGCGCGAGGCGATGGCTTTGTTCTACGAGATCCGCGAGGTCCCCGGCCTGAAGAAGAAGCCCGCCACCTCCGAACTGCTCGACTGGCTGAAGCTCCTGGTCGCCGACGAAATCCCCGTGGAAGCCCTGCGCTCCCACGACCCCAAAGTGGTGGTCCCGCCCTTGCATGGCGCCCTGCTGAAGAACGAGCAGGATCTGCACCTCTTCGAACGCGTGGCGTTCCTGGCGCGCAGAGGGCAGTGATGCGCGCCTCCGGCGCTCGCTCTTGTTTATCGCCTCACGGCGAGAGGGATTCTCGCTGTCTTGCCCCACTCGGTCGTCATCCCCGAACTTGGTTCGGGGATCCACGCCTTCCCCTTCCGCGCCGAAAAGGCGTGGATGCCCGGACCAAGTCCGGGCATGACGGCGTGAAGTAGGAAAGAGCGGATTCGATGTTCGCCGGCTTCATCACATCCCTCCGCAATGAAGGCGTGCCGGTTTCGCTGACCGAATACTTGACGCTGCTCGGCGCCATGAAGGCTGGCGTCGCGCAGCTCGATGTCGAGGACTTCTACTTCCTTGCCCGCGCCTCCCTGGTGAAGGACGAGCGCAACCTCGATCGCTTCGATCGGGTCTTCGCGTTGCATTTCCATGGGCTGCAGTCGGTCTCCGGCGAAGTGCTGGCCGAGATCCCCGAGGAATGGCTGAAGCAGCTCGCCGAGAAATATCTGACACCCGAGGAGCTGGCGAAGATCCAGACTCTCGGCGGTTTCGAGCAATTGCTTGAGACCTTGCGCCAGCGCCTCGCGGAGCAGCAGGGTCGGCACGAAGGCGGCTCGAAATGGATCGGCACCGCGGGCACCTCGCCGTTCGGCGCCTATGGTGCCAATCCCGAGGGCATCCGCATCGGCCAGGATAAGTCGCGAAACCGACGCGCGGTCAAGGTCTGGGACAAGCGGGAGTTCAAGGATCTCGACGGCGAGGTCGAATTGGGCACCCGCGCGATGAAGCTGGCGCTGCGACGATTGCGCCGCTGGGGCCGCGAGGGCGAGGCCAGCGAGCTCGATCTCACCGGCACCATCCGCAAGACCGCGGAGAATGCGGGGTCGCTGGATATCCAGATGCGCGCCGAGCGCCGCAACAAGATCAAGGTGCTGCTGCTGCTCGATATCGGCGGCTCGATGGACGATCACGTGGAGGAATCCGCGCGGCTGTTCTCCGCCGCCAAATCCGAGTTCAAATATCTCGAGACCTTCTATTTCCACAACTGCCCCTATGAGCGGCTGTGGCGCTCCAACCTGCGCCGCCATGACCAATGGGTTCCGACCACGCAGGTCCTCAACACCTATGGCGGCGACTGGTCGCTGATCCTGGTCGGCGACGCCACCATGTCACCCTATGAGATCACCGAGACCGGCGGGGCGGTCGAATATTGGAACGAGGAAGCGGGATCGGTCTGGATCGGCCGCCTGCTGAGGCATTATCCCCAGTCGGTCTGGATCAATCCGCGCGAACCGGAACGCTGGAGCTATGCGAAGTCGCTGGGCATGATCCGGCAGATGATGGGCGACCGGATGTTCCCGCTCACTTTGGACGGGTTGGACGGAGCGTTGCGGGCCCTGAAACGGCCGCTCTGACGACGCCCTGGGGCCGGGTATTTATTTTGAACGGACGTTCAAAAATTGAACGGGGATTCAAAATAAATCACCGCACGAAGCCGACCCTCTTCTCGAAATCCAGCATGGCGTGAACCAAGGGACCGATCAGGCAGGCGAAGGCGAGGGTGCCGGCGCCGACCGTGCCGCCGAGCCACCAGCCGACCGCCAGCACCGAGATCTCGACCAGGCTGCGCGCCACCCGGATCGAGAGCCCGAAGCGCTTGCGCAAGCCCAGCATCAGCCCGTCGCGCGGGCCGGCGCCGAATTTGGCGGAGAGGTAGAGCGCGCTGCCGAAGCTGATGGTGACGATGCCGGCCAGCATCATCGCCCAGCGCAGCAGCAGATTCTCCGGCGCCGGAATGTAAGCCAAGGCGACATTGGTCAGCGGCCCGATGGAGAGCACGTTCAGCACGGTGCCGATGCCGGGCTTCTGCTTCAGCGGAATCCACAGCAGCATCACCATGGCGCCGGCGATCATCGAGGCGGTGCCGATCGAGATGCCGAGCTGTCGCGCCGCACCTTGGTGGAACGCGTCCCACGGCCCAAGGCCCAAACGCGCGCGCACCATCAGCCCGATCGCGAGCCCGTAGCAGGCGAAGCCGAGATAGAGAAACAGCCAGCGTTTCAGCGTGGTCACGGGACCGGAGGTTCAGAGGTGGAACTGTTTCGCCAGCTTCAGGCCCTGGTTCTGGTAGTTGGAGCCGATGCCCTGGCCGTAGAGCCGGTCGGGGCGGGTCGCCATGCGCTCGTAGCGCAGCATGGCGACGGTCTGGCCGTGCTCCAGCATGAAGGGGACTTCATGCGAGCGCACTTCGAGAACCGCGCGGCTGCCGCCGCTGCTCATGTCCCAGCCGAAGCCGGGATCGAAGAAGCCGGCGTAATGCACGCGGAACTCGCCGACCGCGGTTTCGTAGGGGATCATCTCGGCGGCGTAGTCCGGCGGCACCCGCACGCGCTCGCGGGTGGCGAGGATGTAGAATTCGTCGGGATCGAGGATCAGGCGCGGCTCGCGGTGGCGGCGGATCGGATCCCAGAAATCCGCCGCGTCATAGGCTTCGATCTTGTCGACATCGATGCGGTCGGTGTGCTTCTTGGCGCGATAGCCGATCAACGTATCGTCAGAAAGGCCATTGAGGTCGATGGTCACCGGCACGTATTTGCCGCGCAACGGCCGCTGGCCGAGCGTGTCTTCCGCATCCAGGCCGACGAAGTCGCCGGCGTCATGCATGCGCTGCAATTCGCTGGCGGCGAGGGCGGGGGAGCCGCGGCGGAAGCGGATCTGATTGAGGCGCGAGCCCGCGCGCACCACGATGCTGAAGGTGCGCGGCGTGATCTCGGCATAGAGCGGCCCGGAATAGCCGGGCTCGACCTCGTCGAAGACCTGGCCGCGATCGGCGATCATGCGGGTGAGGATGTCGAGGCGGCCGGTGGAGCTCTTCGGATTGGTCATGCCGGAGACGCCGCCCTTCAATTCCAGGCGCTCCATCAGCGGCACCACATAGACGCAGCCTTTTTCCAGCACCGCGCCCTGGGAGAGATCGATCTCGTAGCCGTCGAGCTCCTTCACGCGGTCGAGCACGGTCGCGTCCGGCCCCGGCAGGAAGCTCGCCCGCACCCGATAGGCCACGGGACCCAGACGGAGATCGAGGCTGGCCGGCTGCAATTGCGCCGGCGTGATCTCCTGCTGCGACCAGATTTCGTGCTCGCGCAGCATGGTCTGCAGCGCTTGGAAGGGCAGCACGCCGGTCCGCATCTCGCGGCTCACCGCTGCGATGGCGGTCTCGACGAATAGGCTTCCGCTGGGATCCGATCTTGCGGGTTCAGACATGTCGCTCTCCGTTGCGGAGTCGCGTCAATGCGCGCCGCACAAGGCAAATGAGCCGAAAAAACGCGCCGAAGCAACACCCGGTTCATCCCGGTTTTTCGAAAGCTATCCACAAGATCATGCACCGCGAAAGCACCGGTTAGCGGCTGCCAAAGCAGGCTCTACCAGTTTTATCCACAGGTGGATGGAATGGGGGGTGAAACTGTCCGCGCGGCGATGATGCTGCGTCGGCGGGTGGCGAACGTTCAGCGCGCCGATCGGGCTCTGACGACAACGCGCTTGGCCGCCGGCTTCTTGGCGGGTTTCGCAACGGGCTCCGCCGCCTGGTCGGCGGCTTCCCTGGCGAGGCGGAGAGCCCTCAGGCGCGAGGCTTTCTCGGCTTGCGCCGCGAAGGCTTTCTCACGCTCTTTTACGATCTCGGCGTCTTTCGCGCGACCCTGAACCAGCAGATCGCGGGCCTTTTTACGGGCTTCCTCGAGGCGGGCTTCGGTGGGCTTCAACATGGGGTGCGCTCCTCAAACGGTGTTTCGCGCATCCGGCATCATGCAGGAAAGCGTCGTCGTCGCCGGCCTCTCGGGTTGTTGGCCTCGATAAACTCGGTAGAACGGGGCAGCCGAAGCCGCCCCGCTACGCGTTTAGAGCAGCTTCAGATTGGCAGCCGAGGCCTTGCCCCGTTCCTGCTGGATCTCATAGCTGACCTTCTGGCCTTCGTTGAGCGAACCGATTCCGGCGCGTTCAACCGCACTGATATGGACGAAGACGTCCTTGCTACCGTCGTCCGGCTGAATGAAGCCGAAGCCCTTCTGGGCGTTGAACCATTTAACTTTTCCGTTGGACATAGTGTACCTTGTAGGAAGTGAGGATTGGCCACCATGCGGTGTGCAGGATGGCGCTAACAGCGTAACGGATGAAACCGGATCGGCTCTTCAAAAAGAGCGTAGGCGGGCGAACCCATCGCGAGGCTAGTGCCCTTATAATGGGCATTTTCCAACAAAAATACAAGTCGGGCCCCTGACAGGGTCCAGGACATAGGTTAACGCATAGGCGAGGGCACAGAATCGCGTGCTGGACCGCCGCCGCCGTCAGCCGGCTTCCAGCTCCGAATCCCAGTAAAGAAAATCCCGCCAACTCTGGTGAAGGTAGTTTGGCGGGAAGCCGCGGCCATTTTCCTGCAGCTCGAAAGTACTGGGCTGGAAGGGTGTTCGCCGGGGCAGCATGCCGGCCTGATGGGGCAACCGGTTGCCCTTCCGGAGATTGCAATCCTGGCAGGCGGTGACGACGTTTTCCCAATTGGTGCGCCCACCGCGGGAACGCGGGATCACATGGTCGAAGGTCAAATCCGGCGCCGGCATGCCGTCGCCGCAATACTGGCAGCGGAAGCGGTCGCGCAGGAACACATTGAACCGGGTGAAGGCCGGCCGCCGCTCCTGAGGCACGAATTCCTTGAGGGCGATCACCGAAGGCAGCTTCATGCTGAAGCTCGGGGAATGCACCACGCGCTCATACTCGGAGAGGATATTGACGCGATCCAGGAACACCGCTTTCACGGTTTCCTGCCATGGCCACAGAGACAAGGGGAAGTAGCTCAGCGGCCGAAAATCGGCGTTGAGGACCAGCGCGGGACAGGATTCGGGCGAAGCCATCATCGTCTGCATTCTCGCTGTACGGCTAAGAAATAGTCAACTTATCCACCGAACACAAGATGTTGACAGAACCGCCGCACAGTCTTCACGATCTTGCAATCGGACTTATAGGGGGCTTTACCTGGCTGGCGCGCCGCTATCCGGGCGAGGGTGCGAAAACGATGCTGGCTGCGCTGGGTCTCTTCATTGTCGCCCCGAGTATGGGATTTTTTCTAGCCATGCGACCGGCGCCCCGGATGATCGGCATCGCGATTCTTCGTGCAGGGGTCGCGCGTTTGAAGCATGCGCCGGTACCCGATCCAGAGATTTCGACTAAGGGTCTTCGTTATGTCAAATCGGCCGTCCGAAGCATCCGCGCAGCCGTTTTGGCCGAGAATTCTGGAAAGTCTCGGCTGGCTCATGAAAATAACGGCAGCCATCGCGGCAGTGGCGATGGGGCTGGCTGGGAAAGAGGTTGGCCCGGCTTGCGCCGTGCCGCTTGTCATCGGAACGGTAATTCTAGGAAACGGCTTCAGTCAGATCCTGCCCGCCTTTGCTGGTTCTGCCATGGGACGTCGGCAAGGTCGATACGTTCTGTGGGCCAAATTGCTGCTTATTCTTGCTGGCATGTTGAGCCTTGGCATTCCGCTGGCGGTCTATGGAGGTCTGCAGCCCGGAATGCAGCTCTCGATTTTAATGGATCCGCATATCCCCGATGCCAGACTGAACCCTCTCGATCCTCGCTTAATAAATTTGACAGTTTTCGTCGCCGGAGCGCCATTTCTGCTGGGCTTAATGCTCCTGGCACCCGCCTTGATCTGGGGGCGCGGCAAACGGCAGCCGGTGAAAGACCGAGACATGCATTCAGGGCCGTTGCCTGGTTGACATACGCCAAGACTGGAGACAGCCGATGCAGATCCATACCGTCTTCGATCTGCTGGGCTGGAGCAGCGGTGCGGTGGTGGGCGCCTGGGTGCGGCGGCGCTATTTGCGCGCGGGCACGCCATCGGGATTCAAGATATCGCAGCATCCCGGCTATGTGATCGCGGTCGCGCTCGGCGCCGGGGTCGGCGCGCTGCTGGCGGGCGGCTTCAACATGTCGCTGGCGGGACTGCCGCCACTCGGCCACAGCATCGCGGGGGCGATCGCCGGCGGGATCGTCGGCGCCGAGGTTTATAAGCTTGCTTTCAATATCAAGGGCTCGACCGGCCTGGTCTTCGTGGCGCCGCTGGCCATGGGGATCTTCGTCGGGCGCTGGGGCTGCTTCTTCTCAGGCCTGCCGGATTACACCTATGGCACACCGACCGCGTTGCCCTGGGGCGTCGATTTCGGCGACGGCATTCCGCGCCATCCGGTGCAGCTCTATGAGAGCTTCGCGATGCTAGGGTTTCTGGTCTGGTTCGTATGGTCGTTGCATTGTGCGGTGAGATCCGTCGACCATCATCCCCTCGTCCTGCGCTGCGGGTTTCCGTTGATGGTGGGCTTCTATGCCTTTCAGCGGTTTCTTTGGGAATTCCTGAAGCCTTATGCCAAGGTCTGGGGGCCTTTCGACATGTTCCATTTCCTCTGCCTTGCGCTTTTCGGTTACAGTCTCTGGATGCTTTGGGGGGAGCGACGGCGTCATGAACAAGCCCATCGCGGCGAAGTCACCCGCGCGTGAGATCAAGAACCATCTGTTCTTCGGCCAGACGACCTCACTCTGCGAAACCTGTCTTGCTTTGGTGCCGACCAAGATTTTGATCGAAGGCGATCTGGTCTGGTTCCAGAAACGCTGCCTGGAGCACGGCGTGCAGAAGACCCTGGTCTCCACCGATGCCGCCTATTACCGGCACTGCCACGATTACCTGAAGCCGCCCGACAAACCGATGATGCTGCACAGCCGCACCGAATACGGCTGCCCTTACGATTGCGGCCTCTGCCCCGATCACGAGCAGCATTCCTGCCTGGCGCTCATCGAGGTGAACGAGGCCTGCAATCTCAATTGTCCGGTCTGCTTTGCGGAATCCTCGACGGCGCGGACCACGCATCGTTCGCTCGAGGAGATCGAGCGGATGATGGACCTGCTCGTCGAAGCGGAAGGCGAGCCGGATCTCCTGCAGATCAGCGGCGGCGAACCCACCATCCATCCGCAGATATTGGACATCCTGCGCCTCGCGAAATCGAAGCCGATTCGCCACATCATGCTGAACAGCAACGGCGTGCGGATCGCCAAGGACAAGGATTTCGTGAAGGCCCTGGCCGAATTCCGGCCGGGCTTCGAGGTCTATCTGCAATTCGAGTCCCTCAAGGCCTCGGCGCTGGAGGAAATCCGCGGCGCCGATCTCCGCCGCATTCGCGACGAAGCGCTGGCCAATCTGGAGGAAGCGGGGATATCGACCACGCTGGTCTGCGTGGTGAAGAAGGGCGTCAATGATGACGAGCTCGGCGCCGTGATCGATCATGCGCTCGGTTATGCCTGCGTGCGTGGCGTGACCTTCCAGCCGATCCAGGATGCGGGCCGCAATCTCGGGTTCGACAAGAATCGCGACCGCGTGCTGTTGAGCGACATCCGGCGCGGCATCATCGAACAATCGCCGCATTTCACCGCCGAAGACATGATGCCGCTGCCCTGCAATCCCGATGCGATCGCCATCGGCTATGGCTTGCGCAACGGTCGGGAGGTGACGCCGATCACCCGCTTCTTCGACCAGAAGACCCTGCTGGAGGCGGCGCCCAACGCCATCACCTTCGAGCGCAATCCGGAGCTCCGGCAGCGGCTGTTCGAGCTGATGTCGCTCTCCTGCACCGGCGAGAGCACCGAGCCGACCTTGGCCAATTTCCTCTGCTGCCTGCCGCAATTCGAGGTGCCGGCGGAACTCGGCTACGACAAGGTGTTCCGCGTCGTCATCGTGCAGTTCCTCGACCGCTTCAACTTCTGCATCGCCTCGGTGAAACGCTCCTGCATCCATTTCGTGACGCCGGAAATGCAGATGATTCCGTTCGACACCTACAATCT
>DASYDA010000067.1:0-7507 GCA_036499865.1 Dongiaceae bacterium
GCGCGCGCGCCCGCTTCACCCCGATCGACAACGGGCACTGAGGCGGCGCGCCCCGGCGCGGTAACAGCAGATAACAAAAAAGGGGCCGCGTTGCCGCGGCCCCTTCGCTTGTAGGTGATTGACCGGACTTAGAAGTCCATGTCGCCCATGCCGCCCATACCGCCGCCGCCGGGGCCGCCCATCGGGGGACCCTTCTTCTCCGGACGCTCGGCGACCATCGCCTCGGTGGTGACGAGCAGGCCGGCGACCGAAGCCGCATCCTGCAAGGCGGCACGCACGACCTTGGTCGGGTCGATGATGCCGGCCTTCACCAGATCGACGTACTCGCCCTTCTGAGCATCGAAACCCCAGTTGGTGTTCTTGCTCTCGAGCAGCTTGCCAGCGACCACCGCACCGTCAACGCCGGCATTCTCGGCGATCTGACGCACCGGCGCCTGCAGCGCGCGGCGGACGATGTCGATGCCGACCTTCTGGTCGTTGTTGGCGAAGGAGACCTTGTCCAGGGCCTTGGTGGAGTAGAGGAGAGCGACACCGCCGCCCGCCACGACACCTTCTTCGACCGCGGCGCGGGTCGCATGCATCGCGTCATCGACGCGGTCCTTGCGCTCCTTCACCTCGACTTCCGAGCCGCCGCCGACGCGAATCACCGCGACGCCGCCGGCCAGCTTGGCCAGACGCTCGGCCAGCTTTTCCTTGTCGTATTCGCTGGTCGTCTCTTCGATCTGGGAGCGGATCTGGTTGCAGCGACCCTCGATCTCTTTCTTCTTGCCGGAGCCGTCGACGATCGTGGTGTTCTCCTTCTCGATCACCACTTTCTTCGCCTTGCCCAGCATGTCGAGCGTGACGCTCTCCAGCTTAATGCCGAGGTCTTCGGAGATGACCTGGCCGCCGGTGAGGATCGCGATGTCTTCCAGCATCGCCTTGCGGCGATCGCCGAAGCCCGGGGCCTTCACGGCCGCGACCTTCAAGCCGCCGCGCAGCTTGTTGACCACGAGGGTCGCCAAGGCTTCGCCTTCGACGTCTTCGGAGATGATGACCAGCGGCTTGCCGGACTGCACCACGGCCTCGAGGACCGGGAGCATCGACTGCAGGCTCGAGAGCTTCTTCTCGTGCAGGAGAATGTAGGGATTCTCCAGCTCGGTGATCATCTTCTCGGCGTTGGTGATGAAGTACGGCGAGAGGTAGCCACGGTCGAACTGCATGCCTTCGACGACTTCGAGCTCGGTCTCGAGGCCCTTCGCCTCTTCAACCGTGATCACGCCCTCGTTGCCGACCTTCTGCATCGCCTTGGCGATCATGTCGCCGATTTCCTTCTCGCCGTTGGCGGAGATGGTGCCAACCTGGGCGATTTCCTCGGAAGTCGAGACCTTCTTGGAGCGCTTCTTCAGCTCGTCGACCACGGCCTGAACCGCCGCATCGATGCCGCGCTTCAGGTCCATCGGGTTCAAGCCCGCCGCGACGGCCTTGGCGCCTTCACGGACGATCGACTGCGCCAGGACGGTCGCGGTCGTGGTGCCGTCGCCGGCGAGGTCGTTGGTCTTGGAGGCAACCTCGCGCAGCATCTGCGCGCCCATGTTCTCGAACTTGTCCGCGAGCTCGATCTCCTTGGCGACGGTGACGCCGTCCTTGGTGATGCGCGGCGCGCCGAACGACTTGTCGAGGACGACGTTGCGGCCCTTCGGGCCGAGGGTCACCTTCACGGCATTGGCGAGGATGTCGACGCCGCGGAGCATGCGCTCACGGGCATCGCCGGCAAAGCGAACTTCTTTAGCTGCCATTGTATTGTCTTCCTTCTAATCGATTGCTGAAGCGGCGCCTCAAAATCCGAATGGACTTAGGCGGCGGCCTTCTTCTTCGACGGGGTGCCCTCGATGATGCCGAGGATGTCCGATTCCTTCATGATCAGCAGGTCTTCGCCGTCAACCTTCACTTCGGTGCCGGACCACTTGCCGAACAGAATGCGGTCGCCCGCCTTCACGTCCAACGGCGTAACCTTGCCGTCTTCGTTCTTCGCGCCACCACCGGCGGCGATGACTTCGCCTTCTTGCGGCTTTTCCTTGGCGGTGTCGGGGATGATGATGCCCCCGGCGGTCTTCTCAATGCCCTCGATGCGGCGCACCAGCACGCGGTCGTGGAGCGGGCGGAATTTCATGGATATCCTCCGTATAAGTCTGAAGTTGCGTCCCTGAAGCGGTCGCTGGGCAGAGTGTTAGCACTCTCCCTCAACGAGTGCCAGGCATTTAGGGTCCTGGCGCGGAATCGTCAAGATTGCAGCCACGCGGAAAGTGCAGGAATCCGGGACGAAACGCGTCTCCGGCTTCGAGCCCGGCAGCCTCATCTGGCAGCAATCTGCGCGGCTGAGTGCTAAATGGTTGAATAATAAGTATAATATAGAAGAAAGCCGAGGAACGTGCGCCCGAGCTGGGTTATTATTAACGGGACGGGCCTTCTTGCGTGGAGGTTGCGCCCAGCACGAGGGGAACATTGGATCAATCATCGGAGGGTGCCCGAATGTCCGGACTGGCGTTACAGCTCAACCATTTCCGCCTGACCACCGCCCATATCCTCTACCAGATCCCCGATCATCCCGGCCTGCTGCAGAGCTATATCTGGCAAGATTACGATCTTGCCCCGAAATTTCCCACGCTCTGGCGCTTCCTGGATTTCTGGACCCATAACCTCGACGGCAAACTGCATTCCGTGCAGGTGGCTTCCTCGGAACTGCTTCAGGCGCCGCAATGGCGGAATGCCGAGGCGTTGATGACGATGCATTGAGCGGCGATACTCTGAGGACGGCATGTCGGGGGACGGCATGCCGGGCCGTTCATACGCGGCGAGAGTCCGATGCGCGCGGGGTCAGGCGCCGCTTCGACCAGGAATAGACGGTGACCAAGCTCAAATCGGCCGTACCGTCATAGTCCGGCAGCACCAGTAAGCCATAGTTGCCCGGGGCGGAGAGCTCCTATTCCGTGTCGAAGAGGCAGTCCCGTTGATTGTTGGCTCGCGCGCCACTCCGAGCAGGACCAGGGCGCAGGCAACGATGCGACGAACCGCCCGCACGGACCTTCTCCCTCAGGATTGTCGGCGTCGGCGATCCCTGCTAGATCCTAGAGCCCACATATATATCGGAAAATTGCCTGTGTTGCGTCGGATTTACGATTGGGTGATGTATCTCGCCCATCAACGCTATGCCGCCTGGGCGTTGTTCGCAGTGAGTTTCGCCGAGAGCTCGTTCTTTCCGCTTCCGCCCGACGCCATGCTGATTCCCATGGTGCTCGCCGATCGCCGGAAAGCTTGGTTTTATGCCGGCGTCGCCACCGTCGCCTCCGTGCTGGGCGGCCTGCTGGGTTACTGGATCGGCCATGCGCTCTATGAAAGCGTGGGCAAGCCGATCATCGACTTCTACGGCCTCGGGCCCAGGATGCAGACCTATATCGACGGCTTCAACCATTACGGCCTCTGGATCATCCTGATCAAAGGGTTGACCCCGATCCCGTACAAACTGGTCACCATCGCCAGCGGAATCGCCGGTTTTGCCCTGGTGCCCTTCATCCTGGCCTCGATCGTCACCCGCGGAATCCGCTTTTTCCTGGTGGCGGGATTGCTTTATCGTTACGGGGAACCGATCCGGGACTTCCTTGAACGGCGTTTGACCCTGGTCACGACCGCTTTCTTGATCCTGGTGGTCCTCGGCTTCGTGGTATTGAAATATATCGGCTGAACCCAACCGGCTTTTTCCAGCGGGCTTTCTCGGTCCTATCATGTCCCAATTCCACCGCGACAGTTTCATCGATCCCAAGGACGTGCCCTGGATCGCGACCGGCCTCGCCTTCTGTGCGCTCTGCGTCGCCTGGCTGGCGCAATATGGCGGAGGCCTCGCCCCTTGCGAGCTTTGCTATCTGCAGCGCTACGGCTATTGGGGCGCCATCGTCCTCGGCCTGATCGCGACCTTCTTCAGCCGCAAACCGAAGCTGCGCAAGCTCTGGCTCAATATCATGGGGTTGGCTTTCCTGGTCGTGGTCGGCATCGCCGTTTTCCATGTCGGCGTCGAGCGGGGCTGGTGGCAAGGCTCGGCGGCCTGCGTCGGCACCGCCAGCGCCGGCCAATCGGTCGAGGACCTCACCCAGTCCATCCTGAACGCGCCGGTCACCCGCTGCGACGAGGCGGCCTTCGAATTGTTCGGCATTTCGATGGCCGGTTATGACGCGCTCTATGCCCTGGCGCTCGCCTTCTTTGCCTTCTGGGGCGCTTCGCGGCGCGGCTATCGATGAGCGGACCAAGCGAAGAGCCGCGGGAAGCAACCGAGCCGCGGGTCACCTGCGAGGACCGGCTGCCCGGCGATCCCACCAAGGAACAGCTGATCGACCGCATCATCCGCGTCGATCACGCGGGCGAATACGGCGCCAAGCGGATCTATGAAGGCCAGCTTGCCATGCTGAAGGGCAAGCCCGAGGCCGCGGTGGTGCGGCGCATGTACGAGCAGGAACTCGAGCATCTGAAGGAGTTCGAGAAATTGATGGTGGAGCGGCGCGCGCGGCCGACCGCGCTCTACCCGCTCTGGCATGTCGCGGGCTTTGCGCTCGGCGCCGCCACGGCCTTCCTCGGCGCCAAAGCGGCGATGGCCTGCACCGTCGCCGTCGAAGAGGTGATCGACGAGCATTACCGTGAGCAGGCGGCGAAGCTCGGCGCCGACGAACGCCCGCTCAAGACCACCATCGAGAAATTCCGCGCCGACGAACGCCATCACCGCGACACCGGCCTCGCCCACGGCGCCATCGAAGCCCCCGCTTATCCGGCCCTCGCCGCCGCGATCAAGGCCGGCTCAAGGCTGGCGATCTGGTTGGCGGAACGCGTCTGATCTATTTTGAATTAGCGTTCGATTTTTCAGCGATCGCCCAAAATAATTCGCCGAATTCCGCGGCATTGCCCCGATATCCAGACACGCTTTTGAGCGTCCCCATCTTCTCCCGTTCGAACTGCGTCGGCACGCCCGTGGCTTTCAGGAAGGTCTCCAGCGCGTCGATGCCGGCTTCCAATCCCGGCTCGATCCAGATCATGGCATGGACCAGGATCGCGGTGAGCAATTCGCCGTTCTTCTGGCCCTGCCGCCTCCGTTGCGCGATGCCGACCAGCTTCCGGCCGTTGACCGCGATGTCATAGCGCCCTGGACAGCAGCTTCCCGAGACTTCGCCGATCTGCGATATGAGTCCTAGCCTACCAAACGTTGCGCGGAGCGGCTTCTCCAACACTTGAAACGCGCGATCGATGGAATGCGAGTCGACGCGTGCCATGGCGTAGCACATGGAGATATTCAGCGTGCCGGAGGTCAGCGGCACCGGCCCGCCGCCGGTTCGCCGCACGATCACCGGCCAGCCTCGACCTTGCGAGACATCCGCGGCGTGCATGAATTCCGCACGCTGTGCGACCAACGGCGTCACCACAAGGCATTGATGCGTCTGCCAAATGCGCAAAACGGGTTGAATAAAAGCCGCATCAAGCAGCGCCATTTCCGCGGCGATGTCGGCTTCGGCGGAGACGCCCGGCAGATCGCGCTGCAAAGTCCAGTTCATGTCACGTCATGTGTGAGAGATTGTGTTCCGGCTGATGCTGTTGCAGCATAGCGTCAAGTCGTTATCCAAAAAGCAAAAACAGGGAGCTAACAAGATGGATCAGAATGAAAAGTCGGCTCGGCGGATCATCGCCGGGCTGGAGCGGGGTCATTTGACTCGCCGCGAAGCCCTGCGGGCCTTGAGCGCCGCGGGGCTTTCGCTGACGGCGTTCAATGTGCTGACCGGCAACGCTTTTGCCGATGCCGCGACGACGGGAGCGACCGGGGCAGGCGGCATTCCGCTGGCGCGGCCGAACAAGCCGGTGAAGCTGCCGCTGCACAATGAAATGATCAAAAGCGGCCTCGAGGCGGAGAAGGGCGGCACCTTCAACATCTATAACTATGCCGACTACGTGGATCCGGCATTGCTGGACGCCTTCGGCAAAAAATACGGCGTCGATGTCAAGGTCACCACATTCGATTCGATGGACGAAGCCGTGACCAAACTGGGCACTCATACCGTGCAGGATATGGACGTCACCGAGATGACGCCCGATCGCCTCGCTCAGGTCGTCGCCGGCAAGGTGCTGATGCCGATCAACAAGGATTACATTCCGAACCTGAAGAAGAATTGCTGGCCGCAATTCATGAGCCCGTTCTACGACGTCGATGCGCAATACACCGTGCCCTATACGATCTATACGACGGGCATCGGCTGGCGCAGCGACAAGGTCTCGGAAGACATCGCCAAGATGGACAATCCCTGGGACATCTTCTGGCAAGCGGAAAAGTATAAGGGCTTCGTCTCGGTGCTGGACGATTCCCGCGAGGCATTGGTGCTCGGGCTCATGCACCAGAAGCAATATGACTTCAACACCGAGGACCCGCAGATCATCCAGGCGGCTTTGGACGACATCCTGAAGCTGATCGACATCTGCAACGTCAAGGTCAACATCACCAGCTATCAGACCATCCCGGAAGGCAAGTGCTACCTGGCGCATAACTGGTCCGGCAACATGCTGAGTGGGGCGCTCGCCTTCATGCCGAAGGGTGTGGATCCGGGAATCATGAACTACTGGGCGCCGCCGGCGGGCAAGGGACCGATCCAGAACGACACGTGGGCGGTCTGCGCCACGGCCAAAAAGCCGGTTTTGGCGCATCTCTGGCTCGATTTCATTCTCGATGAGCAGAACGCCTTTGACAACTTCATCAACTTCAACGGCTATCAGCCGCCGATGAATTCGATCACGCCGGAATCGTTGGTCGCCGACAAGCGCATCCCGGAGACGCTGCAATCCGCCGTGATGAAGCCGGAGGATCTCGGGCCGGATTCCCTGCAGGAATGCACGCTGACGACGACGGGCCTCAAGCTCTGGCAGTCCGCTTACGCCAAGTTCAACGCCGGCTGAGGGCGGTAAACCGACCCGCTTCGGAGCGCGATGTTCTTCAAAGAAGCATCGCGCTCCGATCGCCGTCGGTCGCACCGAGAACTCCCGTCAAATACGCCGCTTTTGAGAATAAAGTCGCGCACATCACGCGTCGTTGCTGCGCGATGGTAGCGCGCCATCGCGCTTGAGAGATTGTGTTTCCGGTGACGCTGTAGCAGCCTAGCTCCCGTCGAATTTCGACGAGCATCATTGGGGAAACGATTCAATGGATCAGAATGAAGAGGCAGCGGGACGAATCCTCGCCGGCCTGCGGCGTGGTCATTTGTCGCGCCGTGACGCCTTGCGCGCCTTGCGCAATGCGGGCCTGTCGGCGGCGGCGTTCGGATTGCTGACCGGTAATGCCTTCGCCGACGCGGCGGCGGAAGGTGCAACCGGCCCCGGCGGCATTCCGCTGGCGCGGCCCAACCGGCCGGTGAAGCTGCCGCTGCATACCGATCCGATCAAGAGCGGCCTCGAGGCGGAGAAGGGCGGCACCTTCAACGTCTACAATTACGCCGACTATATCGATCCG
>DASYDA010000068.1:0-8779 GCA_036499865.1 Dongiaceae bacterium
CCATGGGCACGCCGGCGAAGTTGTAGCCGAGCCCATACCAGACATGGTCGCGCCCGCCGATATGCGGCATGAGGTCGAAGGTTCCGGCGCAAAAGCCGGTCCAGACATGGCTGAGCTTCGTGCCGCCGAGCTGTGGCAGGATACGCGCGAGGATACCATGCAGACGCTCGGCGATATCGGGGAACTCGGTCATCCCGGAGCCGGTGGCGCCGCCGAACAGGATGCGCGGCGAATCCGGCGCGGGGCGGAAGAAGTCGATATTGGTGTTGGAATCGAGCATGGTGCGCCGGTTGGGAATGGCGTCGCGCAACTGCGCCTCGGTCAACAACTCCGTTGCCGCCATATAGGCCTGGAAGGGGATCACACGTCGCGCCAGCCAGGGCAATTGCCGCGGCGTGTAGCCATTGGTGCCGACGATCACGTCGTGCGCGGTCACCGTGCCGCGATCGGTGCTCACCGTGACGCCGGCGCTGCCCGGCGTCACCGCCTGGACTTCGGTCCGATCGCTGATCACCGCGCCCAGGTCCCGCGCCAGTTCGAGCAGGCCAAGGTGATAGAGGCCGGGATGGAGCGCCGCGAGATCGGGAATGACCGCGCCGCCGAAATAGGCATCGCTGCCGAATTCATGGCGCTGCTCGGCCCGTGGCACCATGGCGTATTCGTAGCCGAGATGCTGCCGCATCGCTTCGAGATCGCGGGCGAGGTCGTCGTAATGTGCGGGTGAAGCGGCGGCGATGAAACGGCCGCAGCGCACCAGGTGGCAATCGATCTTTTCGCGCTCGATGAAAGCGACCGTTCCAGTGAAGGCCTCGCCCAGTTCCCGATAGACCGCGATGCCGCGCTCGACGCCAAGCTTCCGCATCAGGACCGGCAGGGATTTCTTCAACACCCGGCCGAGATATCCGGCATTGCGCCGGGCGGCGCCTTCCCCGGCGGCCTGCTTGTCGAAGACCACCGCGCTGCGTCCGGCGCGGAGCAATTCGATCGCGGCCCGCAGCCCGGTGAAGCCGGAGCCAATGATCGCGACATCATAGGACGCCGCCAGGGAAACCGGCGGATGCGGCATCGGCTTCGCCGCATCCCACCAATAGGGCTCGCGCTTCACGTCGGTCGTGGTGAAAAGAATTTCCGAGACCGGATTCACCCCATGCGCATTACCCTATTCGGTTGCCGCCCTTCAGGAAAGGTCTCAGCAGAGCGAGATCGGCCTCGCTCAGCCGGTCGGTGGCGGTGTTGGCCTGGTGCCAATAGGGATAGATCAGTTCCGGCGCGCTCACCGTATCGAGCTTGGCGATTTCCTCCTCGGTGAGCTTCAGTTCCGCAGCCGGCAGGTTCTCTTTGAGCTGCTCCTCATTGCGGGCACCGATCACCAGCGAGGTAATGCCCGGCCGGCCCAGCAACCAGGCGAGGGCGATGCTCGCCGCCGGCCGCTTCCGGGCTTCGGCGATCTCCACGAGAGCTTCGATGGTGTCATAGAGCTTCTTCTCGTTATAGATCGGCGGCTCGCCCCAATCCTTGAGATGGCGGCCTTCGGGCATCGGCTTGCCGCGGCGGTATTTGCCGGAGAAGAGGCCGCCCGCCAAAGGCGACCAGACGAGCACGCCCACACCCTGATCGACCGAAATCGGCAACAGCTCGTATTCCGCCTCGCGGCCCTGGAGCGTATAATAGATCTGCTGGCTGACGAAGCGCGCGTAGTTATGGCGCTCGGAAATCATCATCGCCTTCATCAGATGCCAGCCGGAGAAGTTGGAGCAGCCGATATAGCGGACCTTGCCGGAACGCTGCAGCGAATCCAGCGCCTCCATGGTTTCGTCGAGCGGCGTCTGGCCATCCCATTCATGCACCTGATAGAGGTCGATGGTGTCGCGCTTCAGGCGCTTCAGGCTGGCCTCGCAGGCGGCGATCAGATGGTGGCGGGAGAGACCGCGATCATTCGGTCCCTTGCCCATGGGGAAGCGCGCCTTGGTGGCGACCAGCAGGTCTTTCCGCTCGCCGTCCAGCGCTTCGCCGGTGATTTCCTCGGAGACGCCACCGGAATAGACGTCCGCGGTATCGATCAGGTTGCCGCCGGCTTCACGATAGATATCGATGATCCGCCGGGCGCCTTTCACATCGGTGCTGCCGGTCTTGGCGAAGAAGCCGACGCCGCCGAAGGTCATGGTGCCGAGGGTGAGCGTCGACACTTTCAAGCCGGAGCGTCCGAGCGAGCGGTATTCCATGAAATCGCCTTCCTGTCGTGTTCGCTGAAATCGGTCGCCGGAACCGGCGCCCGGAAAAATCAAATGTCAGACAAATCTCAGTTCAAGCAAATCTAAGCACAAGGCTGCGCGCTCGCCAAGGGGGCGAAGGCATCAGGCGCCTTGGAAGACAGCACGGATGAAATCGCGGAACAGGAGGATCTGCCGGGGCAGGATGCTGGGATCGCGCATCACCCGGCCGAGGATCAATCCGCCTTCCACCAGGGTCGAGGCCATGTCCGCCAGGGCTTCGAGGTCGACGTCGCTGCGCGGCGGATAGCGCTCGGCGATCGTCTTGAGGCGGTCGTGGAAGCGATGCCGCCAGGCCAGGATGGCGCTGCGGTTAAGCTCATGGATCTCGCGGTTGAAGAGTTGGTCCTGGTAGCAGAACGAGGCGGCCAGGCAGCCGGGATGCGCTTCCGGCAATTCCGCCAGCATCTCGCTGAACAGCCGCAACCCGACCAGGAAACCGTGCATGGGATCTTCATTGAGCTCGTCGCCGCGCCGGAAAATGTCGTCCAGCACCGCGCGGTCATGCTCGAGATAGCGCTGCATCATCGCCTTGGCGAGGCCGGTCTTGTCGCCGAAGTGATAGAAGAACCCGCTCTTGGTGATGCCGACCTCGGTGATCAGCTCCTCGATGGAAGTCGAAGCGAAGCCTTTGGCGAGGACGGCCCGCTCGGCGACTTCGAGAAGGCGTTCGCGGGTCTCGGTACCCTTGCGTGACGCTGCCGTCCTGCCGGTCATAGCCCATCCTCTGCTGCGCAACGCCGGAATGCAGGCGAAATGACTGTACCGAAGGTCAAGTTCCCTGTGACGCGCAACACATTGCGCGCGGGCGCCCTCGCCGCCTCCATCCGCTAAGGTATTGGCGTAGCGGCGAATTTCAAGGGATGCCCGGCTGTACCGCGCGCCCACTGGAGCCAAGTCACGGATTCGATGAGCTTTAACCGCAAGCCAGACGGCGATGCCGTCCCCGTTTTCCACCTGCGAAGGAAGGGCCGTCCCATGTCTCACCTCCCGCCGAAATACCGTCACAACCTGCCGCAGCTCGGCGGTGGGCTGTTCATCACGGATGCAGGGCTCGAGACCATCCTGATCTTCCAGGATGGGATAGACCTCCCCTGTTTCGCCGCCTTCGATCTGCTGAAAAGCGAGGCCGGTACCCGCCGCCTCTACGATTATTATGCCGGCTTCGCGGGGCTCGCCGTCTCGCGCGGCGTCGGCCTGATCCTGGAAGGCGTAACCTGGCGCGCCAATGCCGATTGGGGCGCCAAGCTCGGCTATGACGCCGCAGGCCTCGCCCGGATGAACCGCCGCGCGGTCGCGCTTATGCTCGACATCCGCCGCGATTTCGAGACGCCGCAAAACCCCATGCCGATCAGCGGCGCAATCGGCCCGCGCGGCGACGGCTACGACCCCGGCAAGCTGATGACGGTCAAGGAGGCGGAGGATTATCACCATGTCCAGGTGGCGGTGCTGGCCGATACGCCGGGGGATTACGTCTCCGCCTTCACCATCACCAATGTGCCGGAGGCGATCGGCATCGTCCGCGCGGCGGAACGCGAGGCGGTGCCCGTGGTGATGTCCTTCACGCTGGAGACCGACGGCAATCTGCCGACCGGCCAGCCGCTGGGCGACGCGATCGCCGAGGTTGATTCCGCGACCAGGAATTGCGCCGCCTATTTCATGATCAATTGCGCGCATCCCACGCATTTCGAGAAGGTGCTGCACAAAGGCGCCGATTGGATGAACCGCCTGCGCGGGATCCGCGCCAATGCCTCTTGCCGCAGCCATGCCGAGCTCGATTCCTCGAGCGATCTCGATGCCGGCAATCCCGCCGAGCTCGGCCGCCAATATGCGGAGCTTCGCCAGCGCTTCCCGCAATTCGCCGTGCTGGGCGGATGCTGCGGCACCGATATGCGCCATGTCGAGGCGATTTCCAGGAATTGCTGCTCGACAAAAGCCGCTTAAGTCGGAAGTCACGCGGAGCCCGAGGCAGTGCCGCGTGAGTGACCGGGCCGCTTGCTTTCTTCTGGATTATTCTAGATTAGATCCCGATCCGGTCCCGCGGACTGCCCCTTCGCCCGTGCCTCGCGGTGCGCGACGTAAGCGCTGCTGGCGATGATGATTGCGACACCCCCGAGCACCGTCAGCGTCGGCAGATCGCCCCAGAACACATAGCCGAAGATCACGGCCCAGATCAGCGCACTGTATTCCAGCGGCGCCAGCAACGAGACCTCGCCATAGCGGAAAGCCTGTGCCAGGCAGAACTGCGCGCCGCTGCCGGACACCGCGAGGATGACGATCACCAGCCAATCATTGCTTTGCGGCGTCACCCATTGGAACGGCAGGATCACGCCAAAGGCGACGATCAGGATCACCGAGGACCAGAACAGCATGGAATGGCTGCTCTCAGTGGCGCTCATTCGCCGCGTGATGTTGATGCCGAGCGCATCGCCGGACGCGGCACCCAAGGCCAGCACTGCACCCCAGCCGAAGCCTGCGCCGCTCGGCTGGGTGATCACCAGAACGCCGGCGAAGCCGATGACGATGGCGATCCATCGCCGCGGTCCGACATGTTCCTTCAGCATCGGCACCGCGAGAGCGCACATGATGAGCGGACTGACGAAGGTGATCGCCACCGTATCCGCCAGCGGCAGGAAGATCAGCGCGCCAAAGAAGGTCAGCAAGGTCACGCCATTCGCCACGGCGCGCGCGAGGTGCCAGCCGAAATGCCGCGTCTTCAGTGTCTGGAGTCCACCCTGATGCTGCGCCACCGCGAGTGCAAAGAACGGCGAGATCAATCGCGACAAAACCGCGATCTCGACGACGCTGTATCCCTTCGTCAGCCACTTCGCCGCCGCATCCATCGCCGAAAAGGCAAGCACCGCCACCACCATATAGGCGAGGCCAAGCAGCGGCTGACGACGAAGTGCGACGGCGGTCATCACGGATGCCGGAAATTGCCGATGAGGAGACGCGGCATTGTTACCGTGCCCGCAGCTGCAAAGTCCAGCCCGTGTTACCTAACGGCCGACCGTCGTTCGTATGATCCAAACGATAGCGGAAAAGGCGGTGAAGGCGACCGCAATGCCGACGATTGTCTTTAAGAAGATACTTCCGGCCCTATCGATCAGGGGTTTTTCTCGCCGCAACTGCGGCGCGCGTTTCATCAACAATCTATAAAGATCGGCATTGCCGACGGTGAATTGTTCGCTGGGATGACCGCGCAGCATGAACACATAGTCGAGCCGTTGCGCCGGGCCGAAAGCGCGATCGATCTCCGCGTAGGGCCACCGAGCCAAGGAGTTGTGATCGGTGTCGAGGATCGCCATCTCGGTGTCACCGAGTTCGACGGTGACGGGGATATCGCGATCCCGGACCGGATCGAAAAGCGTCGTGGCATATCCGAGATCGCGGGCAACGGGCCACCGGCCGGAAGCCGTATCTTTCAGATGTCCCCGGTAGAACATGTGGGATCAATCTCGCCGGTGATGCAAAACTACGTGCGCCCTTCCGCTGCCGCACGTGGCCATGGGTATCGCCGCGCGAAGCATGAGCGTCAGGGCGTCTCTGAAGCTAAGCCGATGCGGCTTCCTTGGCCTCGCGCGCGCTCTTTCGCTCCCGCACACTCTCGCTCTTCAGCTGGCCGCAGGCGGCCATGATGTCTTCGCCGCGCGGGGTGCGGACCGGGCTGGAATAACCGGCTTCGAAGACGATGTCGCTGAAGCGCTTAATGGCTTCCGGGGTCGAGCGTTCGAAAGGCGCGCCCGGCCAGGGATTGAAGGGGATGAGGTTGACCTTGGCGGGCACGCCCTTGATCAGCTTCACCAGCGCCTTGGCATCGGTGGGCGTATCGTTCACGTCCTTCAGCATCACATATTCGAAGGTGATGCGGCGCGCATTGTTGAGGCCGGGATAATCGCGGCAGGCCTGCATCAATTCGGCGATCGCGTATTTCTTGTTGATCGGCACGATGCGGTCGCGCAGCTCGTCGGTGACGGCATGCAGCGAGATCGCGAGATTGACGCCGAGCTCCTCGCCGGCGCGTCGGATCATCGGCACCACGCCGGCGGTCGAGAGCGTGATCTTGCGCTTGGAGATCGAGATGCCCTCATGGTCCATCACGATCTTCAGCGCCTTCGCCACATTGTCGTAATTGTAGAGCGGCTCGCCCATCCCCATCATCACAATGTTGGAGAGGAGACGCCCATCCTGCGGGCTCGGCCACTCGCCGAGCGCGTCGCGGGCATTCATGATCTGGCCGACGATCTCGGCCGCCGAGAGGTTGCGCACCAGGCGCTGGGTGCCGGTGTGGCAGAACTTGCAGGTGAGCGTGCAGCCGACCTGGGAGGAGACGCAGAGCGTGCCGCGATCCTCTTCCGGGATATGCACCGCTTCCGCTTCCTGGCCGTCGGCGAATTTCAGCAGCCATTTCCGCGTGCCGTCGATGGATTGGCGATCGACGCTGACGCCGGGGCGCGCGACCTCGAAATGCTCGGCCAAGGCGGCGCGGAACGGTTTCGCGAGCGTGGTCATCTTCTCGAAATCGGTGGCGCCGCGATGATAGATCCAGTGCCAGAGCTGGCGCGCGCGGAAAGCCGGCTCGCCGATCTCCGCCATCTCCTGGGTCAGTTCCTCGCGGCTCAAGCCGACGAGGTTGCGGCGCGCGTCTTCCGCCGGTGCCGGCGCCTCGAAGAGGGCCGCATGAAGCTGCGTGCTCATCTTATTGGCCCCGCTTCATTGGCAGGCCTTCACCGCGGCGTCATAGGCATCGCCAAAGCCGCTCAAGTTGTAGGTGTCCTGCACTTTCTCACCCTTGGCCGAAACCGCGTTCACCACCATCCAGTCATAGCGCTTCATGGCGGCCACCATCTGCTTGTCGAGCGAATTGCTGTCCGCCCAGGCGCGTCCCACCGCGAACTTGCGCAGGCTGAACCTCTTGCGGCCGATCTTCACCGCCACCGGCTTGCCTTGCTGCGCATCGAAGCCCAGCACGATGCTCACCTGGTCCTTGGCGCCGGCATCCGGCGCCTGGATCACCATCACCGCCGCCTTGCCGCGGCCGGCGGCGCTGCCGATCGTGCCGGCGGGGGCGCCCTGGGTATAGCACATCGAGCGGCCGCTATCGGCGAAAGTCATGGCCTGCCAGGATTTCGACGTGGTCACGCCCACCGGCCCGGTTTGCGCCGAAGCCGTGGCCGGCGGGGTCAGAGGCCCCGCGCCGACATTCTGGGCCAAGGCATTCTGGGCAAAAGCGGCAGCGCCCAGGCAAAGGCCCGCCGCGGCGATCAGGGCTGGAAGGGAATTTTTCATTTTCATGGGGCGGGGGTTTACCAGGCCGGGCCGGGAAAATCCACCCCCCAGCCTGTGTTCAACTCGAATTGCTCAATCCTTTCAAGCGGTTCCGTTTCCAGATCGGCAAACCGTGGCGATGCTTCTTCTGGACCGCCGCGACCGGTCCCCCGGCCCTAACCGGGCGCTCGGCGAAGCGTCCCAGGCTGATCATCCGGTCATACATCACGATGGCGCCGGCCACCGCCAGATTGACGCAGAATTTGGTGGGGATCTTCACCACGAAATCGCAGCGTTCCTGCAGCGATTCCGAAAGCGAATCCTGTTCGGCGCCCAGCACGTAAGCAGCGGCGAGCGGATGGGTGAAGCTCGGCAGGTCGATGGCGTCGTCGGTGATCTCGATGCCGATCAGCCGGCAGCCGATCGGCAGGCTGAAATCCTCGATCCGGTCGTAAAGCTGCACCGGCAAGCTGTTGAAGGCGACGGAGGTGTCGCTGGCCAGCACGGCATCGACATCGAACAGCGCGTTGATCGAGAAGGCGAAGCTCGCATGGAAGGCGTGCGCGGTCCGGAGCACCGCGCCCAGATTCATCGGCTTCGAAATGCCCTCGACCCCGATGCCGAAATAGCCGCGCGGCTGCGTGGGCTTTGGATTTGCAGGTTCGGAATTGCCTTGCATGGCCGCAACATAACGCCGCCGCCGGTTCATGTCACGGCGCCGGTGCCGGTTTCCCCATCTGAGACTAGATCGCTCCGGCGCGCAGCCCCGCCAGCAAAAGCCGCATCACGGCTTTGATCTCCGCGTCATTCGTCTGGCCGCCGGATTCGCGCACATGATGCGGATGATGGAAGCGGATGGTGGCGTTCAGCACCGCGCGCGCCGCCGCTTCGGCATCCGGGACTTTCAAGATGCCTTGCGCCATCCCGTCGCGGATGATCGCGGCGACCTGGCGATGCAGTTCCGCGACATGCTCGTCAGCGACGCTGCGGGCCTCCAGGGCCAAGGCGTGATAGGTGGCGAAGAGTTCGGGATCGCTCAGCACCTTGCGGCGCTTGAACTCGGCCAGGGCCAGGACCCAGCGCTCGAGCCGCTCCGCCGCATCGCCATGCTCGCGGGCGATCGCCTTCAAGGGTTCGGTGACGGTCTTCAGCCAGCGTTGCGCGACGGCGTCCTGCAGCGCCGCCTTGCTGGCAAAATGCCGGTAGACATTGGCATGGCTCATATCGAGCGCCCGCGCCAC
>DASYDA010000069.1:0-2653 GCA_036499865.1 Dongiaceae bacterium
CTACATGATCGACGGATTCCGCTACGGCTTCATCGATCACGCCGATGCGCCGGTCTGGACGGGAGTCGTGGTCATGCTGGCGGTGGATTCTGCCCTGCTGGTCGTGGTGCATGCCTGGTTCAAGCGCGGCTACAAGCTGAAGGCATAGGCGGCGCTATGGGATCCCCGCGCCTCGCCGTCCGGCAGTTCGGCCCCGTCAATGCGCTGGGACTGGCCACGCTGATCAAGCGGGAAACCAGCCGGGGACTCTCCGATTACAACTACCAGATCCTCGGCCCGGTGGTGACCGCATTGCTCTATCTCGCGGTATTCCGTCTTGCCTTGCACGGCAACGACGACAATAGCGCCCTGATCAACTTCATCGCGCCGGGACTGATCATCTTCTCCGCCTGCGAAAAGGCCTATGAAACGGCGGCGGGCAGCTTCATCTTCGACAAGCACGAACGCATCATCGCCGACATGCTGATGGCGCCGCTGAATTCGCTCGAGCGGCTGCTCGGCTATGTCGCGGCCGATTGCCTGGGCGGGCTGGTGGTGGGCGTGGCGGTCGCGGTGATTTGCCTGCTCTTCGCCGATCTCGGCTTCGCGCATCCCTGGGCGTTGATCGCCTTCGCCGCCTTAGGGATGGCGCTGCATTCGCTGATCGGCGTCCTGGTCGGCATCTGGGCGGAGAAGTGGGACCACTTTTCGGCCATGCACACCTTCCTCCTGGTGCCGCTGTCCTTTCTTTCCGGCGTGTTCTATCCGGTGCAGGCCCTCCCCGCTCCGGCTCAAGTCTTGATGCATTGGAACCCGATCTTCCACGTCATCGACGGTTTCCGTTACGGCGTCAGCGGCGTTTCCGCCGCCGATCCGGCACTCAGCTTGGCCATCCTGCTGGGCGTCGATCTTGCGCTCGGCATCCTGGCTTACCGCTGGTTCCGCTCGGGCTACAAGCTAAAGCCCTAGGGATATTGGGTTTTTCGGGCCTTTACATCGCCGGTCGCGACCCCGATATTCGGCGGCTCTTTCCCCCATTCCGACCATCACGACAGGTATCCGCCATGACCGCCCTGATGAACACCTATAATCGGATCGATCTCGCTTTCGAGCGGGGCGAAGGCGCCTATCTCATCACCGCGGATGGACGACGTTACCTGGATTTCGCCAGCGGCATCGCGGTGACGGCGCTCGGCCATTGCCATCCGCATCTGGTGAAGACGCTGCAGGAGCAAGGCGCCAAGCTCTGGCACACCTCGAATCTGTTCAAGATTCCAGACCAGGAACGCCTAGCGGAACGGTTGGTGGCGGCGAGCTTCGCCGATGCCGCCTTCTTCGGCAATTCCGGGGCCGAGGCCGTGGAATGCGGATTGAAGCTGATCCGCAAATACCAGGACGATTTCGGCGATCCGGCGCGCTACCGGGTCATCGCTTTCGAGGGCGCCTTCCATGGCCGCACCCTTTCGACACTGGCCGCGGCCGGCAACGAGAAATATCTCAAGGGTTATGCGCCGGACGTCGATGGCTTCGACCATGTGCCCTACGGCAATCTCAACGAGGTGCGCGCGAAGGTCGGACCCGAGACTGCGGCGATCCTGATCGAACCGGTACAGGGCGAAGGCGGCATGCGCGCGGCCGATGTTCAATTCATGAAGGACCTGCGCACCGTTTGCGACGAATTCGGCCTGCTGCTGATGGTGGATGAAGTCCAATCCGGCATGGGCCGCACCGGCCGCCTCTTCGCCCATGAATGGGCGGGCATTACGCCGGACATCCTCTCCACCGCGAAGGCCCTGGGCGGCGGGTTCCCGCTCGGCGCCTGCCTCGCCACGAGCAAGGTCGCGGCGGCGTTCAGCCACGGCAGCCACGGCACCACTTTCGGCGGCAATCCGCTGGCGATGGCGATCGGCAATGCGGTGCTGGATGTCATCCTCGCGCCCGGATTCCTGGACAATGTCGCCAAGCTCGGGCGCTATCTGGACCGCCGGCTTTCCGATCTGGTCAAACGTTTCCCGAAAGTGTTCGTCGAAGCGCGCGGCCTCGGCCTGATGCGCGGGCTGAAATGCGCCGGCTCCAACGCGGAGGTCGTCGACCAGGCCCGAGCCAACGGCCTGCTGACCGTGAGCGCCGCCGACAATGTCGTTCGTTTGCTGCCGCCATTGATCGTGAGCGAGGCGGAGATCGACCAGGCCGTCGACATCCTCGCCGCGGTGGCCGGCCAGGCAAAGGCTGCCTGACCATGGCCACTGAGATTCAGGTAAAGAGCGCCGATATCAGGCACTTCCTCGATCTCGATGTGCTACCGCCCGAGGTGTTGCGGCGGATCGTCGAGAGCAGCAAGGCGCTGAAAAAAGGCGAATATCCGAACGGCAATCGCAAACCGTTGGCGGAAAAAGCGCTGGCGATGATTTTCGAGAAACCATCAACCCGGACCCGCGTTTCCTTTGAACTTGGGATGAAGCAGCTGGGCGGCGACGCCGTTGTCCTGGAACGCGAAAGCTCCCAGCTCGGCCGCGGCGAGACGGTGGCGGATACCGCCCGGGTCCTCTCGCGCTATGTCGATTGCATCATGGTACGCACGACCAAGGAGCAGAAGCTGATCGAATTGGCGGAGAACGCGACCGTCCCGGTCATCAACGGGCTCACCGACCGCACCCATCCCTGCCAGTTGATG
>DASYDA010000070.1:0-14497 GCA_036499865.1 Dongiaceae bacterium
ACCCAGAACGTCATTCCCGTTCAAGAAAAATTGGTGGCCTGCGCCCGTGACGCTCATAAGTTGCGGACGGATGAAGCCTGCCGCCGGCGAGCGCCCTGCAAACATCTGGGTTGTCGGCGTGCTCGGCGGCCCCTGCGACGACCCGCCTTTGCTCACCATCAGCCCGCGCGTCGGGATGTACTCCTATAAGCAGATGACAGAGCTGGGGCAATTCGTCGTCAATTTCCCGACGCCCGATATGGTCCGCGAGATGGAGTATTGCGGAACGAACAGCGGCGCGGAAGTCGATAAGTGGAAAGCCTGCGGGTTCACCCCGGTGGCCGGTAAGGTCGTGGATGTTCCGCTGATCGCCGAATGCCCGGTCAATTTCGAATGCGTGGTCGAGAAGCAGCTGCACTTCGACCGTGCCGACGGCCGGCCGGGCGAGCATGAGCTGATGATCGGACGCATCGTCCATGTCCACGCGCACGAACGCTGCACGGTGAATGGCGAACTGCAATGGGACCTCGTGGACACCATCTATCGTTCACGCCCGCAATCGTGGCGGACGATGGGTCCCGTCGTCGGCTTTGACGAACGCAAGACCCCCTTGAGCAAGCCCAAGGAAGCCGCGGAACTGATCGCCCGCCGGGTCGAGAGCTACGAAGGTCTCGCCGATATCATCCGGCAGACGCCATACCCTACACAGATCAAGAAATGACGTAATCAGGCGGTCAAATTGCCTGCATCGTGTAGAGAACTCAATCACAGGGAGTTTATTCATGCCAGGCAAAAGCCAGCTTTGCGACCGCCGCTTTCCAGTCACCAGACGAACCCTCCTGAAGGCCAACGGCGCGCTCGGATTGGCTTGGCTGGCGGCGCCTCATCTTATCGGCTCAGCCATCGCCGCCGAGAACGGAACCCTCAAGCTACGCCTGCTTGCGGATATCCAAAACCTTGACCCGGCTTTCGAGCCTCAGGATCACGACCTACAGGTCATCTTCAATATCTATGAAAACCTGGTGAGCTTTCGGCCGGGAACCTTCGACACTGTCAACACGCTGGCCGAGGAATGGACGCCACATCCCGACGGCCTGCAATTCGACTTCAAGCTGAAGGAAGGCATCCAGTTCCACCGGGGTTTCGGCGAGGTGACCGCGGAGGACGTGAAGTTCTCCTTCGAACGGATCGCCGGCCTCACGCAGCCGGCCGTCGATTCGCCCTACAAGAAGCTGTGGGGCGCCCTGAAGGAAGTGAGGGTTACCGGAAAATACAGCGGCAGCATCATCCTGAAGAACGTCTCGGCGCCGCTGATGACCCTGACCGTGCCCGGCAATGTCGGCCAGATCGTATCCAAGCGCGCGGTCGAGGAACTCGGCGATAAATTCGCCACCAACCCGGTCGGCACAGGGCCCTACGAGTTCATCGAGTGGGCGCCGCGCCAGCGTGTCGTGCTCCGGCGCTTCAAGGATTATAGCGGCGCCAACAAGGCCTATGCCAAGGCGCCGGAATGGGCGGAGATCCAGTTTGTCCCCGTCACCGAGGACAGCAATGCGGAAATCGCCCTGGAAACCGGTGAGCTCGATTTCAGCGCGCTGCCGCTGCCGGAAGTGGGGCGTTTCGAAAGCAACAAGAATTTCTCCGTCACCCAGAAGACCGGCTTCGCTTACAAGTTCATCGGCATGAACGTGCAGGATCCGGTCCTGAAAGATCCAAACGTCCGGCAGGCGATCCGTCATGCCATCGACGTTCCCTCCATCATTGACGCCGCCTTCGAGGGCCGCTGGCAACGCGCCACCGCGATCCTCCCGCCGAGCATGCCGTTCGGCTATTGGAAGGACGCGCCGGTGCTGAAGCGGGATATCCCGGCTGCCAAGTCCTTCCTGGAGAAGGCCGGATCGCCGAGCCTCAAGCTCAAATTCACCTATAACAACTCCGAAACCGGCGGCGACACCGTCGCCGAAATCGTGCAGGCCAACCTCCAGGAGATCGGCATCGACGTCGAAGTCGTGGCGCAGGAGAACGCGGTCGCCATGCAGCTCGGTGAAGAGGCGCAGAAGGCGCGCCAGATCTTCTATGCCGGCTATGGCAGCCAGGGGGATCCGGCGCAATCCATGTCCTGGTTCACCTGCGAGCAGATCAACAAGTGGAATTTCATCAACTGGTGCGATCCCAAGTTCACCGAACTCGCCGCCCAGGGTATCGTGGAACTTGACCCCGCCAAGCGCCTGGATATCTACTTGCAAATGCAGAAGATCTGGGAAGAGGCGGCGAATGTCGTCTGGATCGCCTGGCCGACCTCCTTCTTCGGCGCACGCAGCGGATTGCAGCCGGCATTGCGGCCCGATGGAAGAATGATCGCCTGGAATTTCCGCAGTGCCTGACGCAGGACCATCGGCCGGCGAGGAAGTATCCGGATGTTGATCTATCTGGGACGCCGGCTGGCGCTGACGGCCGGTGTCCTTCTCCTGCTGCTGGTCTTTCTCAGCGTCTTGATCCATCTCGTGCCGGGAGATCCGGTGCAGATCATCATGGGTCCGCTTGCCAGCGAATCCTTCGCCGCGACCGTCCGCCAGGAAATGGGTCTCGATCAGCCCATTCCGATGCAGGTCCTGAGCTTCATCTACGGCGCGCTGAAAGGCGATCTCGGCCACGACTTCGTCAGCCACAAGGCCGTCACCGAGATCATAGGCGACGTCCTCCCGCATACCATGATCCTGGCGCTGTCCGGCCTCGGCCTCGCCGTCGTGATCGGTTTGCCCATCGGGGTCTATGCCGCCGTCCATGCGAACAGCTGGCTCGATCGGCTGATCGCGGCGGCCTCGATCACCCTGATCTCGCTGCCACCCTATGTGGTGGGGCTCATTCTGCTGCTGGTCTTCGCCGTCGGGTTGGCCTGGTTCCCCGCTCTCGGCGCCGGGCAATTCGATCATCCGCTCGACTATCTCATGCGGCTCGTCCTGCCATCCCTCGCTCTCGCTCTCGGCTGGATCGGCTATCTCATCCGGCTGACCCGCGCCAGCATGCTTGAGGTGCTGCAGGCGAATTATGTGAGGACGGCCCGCTCGCTCGGCGTCGGCAGAGGGCGCATCCACTATGTCTACGCCTTGCGCAGCGCGGTCATTCCTGTCGTGGCCGTATTGGGCGTGGGCCTCGGCCATCTCCTCGGCGGCGCGATTTTCATCGAGGTGATCTTCTCGCGGCCGGGTTTGGGAAGCCTGTTCTATGATTCGATCGCAACCCGTAATTTCCCCGTGATCCGCGGCACGGCCATTGTCGTCGCCGTGCTTTTCGTGGTGACAAATCTTCTCGCGGATCTATCCTACCGGCTGCTTGATCCTCGCATTCGCGTCGAGGCTCGGGAATGAGCGCTGCGGAAAATGCCATCGCCGCCTCCAATGGTCGTAGCCAGGGCTTGCTTCGGAGACTGTCGCGCGATCCGGGAGCGGCGTTTGGATTGCTGGTGGTTGCGATCCTAGTCGCGCTCTTTCTGTTCGGCCCATGGCTCACGCCCTATGGCTTTGGCGACCAGAACATTGCCGCACGGCTCCAAGGCCCGTCTGTCGCACACCCGCTCGGCACCGATCAGCTCGGGCGCGATCTGCTTGCGCGTTTGATTTATGGCGTCCGGATCGAACTCATGGTCGCCGTACCGGCCGTGTTCGGAGCACTCGTCTTGGGCCTGCTCCTGGGGCTTCCCGCCGGCTATCTCGGCGGCCGCGTCGATGCGCTGGTGCTGGTCGTCCTCGATACGCTGCACGCGCTTCCGACCGTCGTCCTGGCGTTGACGCTGCTCGCCCTTCTCGGCAATTCGCTGACCAATGTCGTTCTGGTCCTGACCGTTTCGCTGGCTCCCAGTTTCGCGCGCGTGGCGCGGGCTTCGGTCTTCGCCGTCAAGCACAGCGCCTATGTCGAAGCGCAGCGCATTCTCGGCGCCTCCACCCGGCGGATCATGGTCCGACATATCCTGCCCAACATCATTCCGCCACTGCTTCTGCTGGTGGCGATGAACCTGCCCACGGCAATCGCCGTCGAGACCGGCCTCTCTTTTCTCGGGCTCGGCGTCCGACCGCCCACGCCGTCCTGGGGCGTCATCATGGCGGATGGCTTCCAGCGGGTCCGGACCACCCCATGGCCGATCATCTGGACATGCCTCGCCTTGGGAATCACCACGCTCGGCTGCACATTGCTGGGCGAAGGCCTGCGGGACGTTCTCGACCCCAAATTCCGGAAATCCGAACGATGAGCGCGGACGAGCCGCTGCTGGCTATTGAAAGGCTTTCGCTGTCCTATCTGGTCGGCGGCGCGGCCCTTCGCGGCCTCAAGGATGTCTGCCTGACACTTGGGCGTGGTCGCATCCTGGGCGTGGTGGGCGAATCCGGTTCCGGCAAATCGACACTGAGCTTCGCCATTCCGCGCCTCCTCCCGAAGAATGCCCGGATTGAGGAAGGCAGCATCCGCTTCGCCGGAATCGATCTTGCCGGTATGAGTGAAAAGACGCTGGAGACGATCCGTGGCGCCAGTATTGCCATGGTCTTCCAGGATCCGCTGTCCAGCCTGCATCCCTGCATGACGATCGGGCAGCAAATGTCCGATGCCCAGCGTGCCCATCGCCGGATCTCTGCGCGTGAACGGCGCGCCAGGGCAGTCGAGATGCTGCGCCTGGTCGGACTCGCCGATGCCGAACAGAATCTCGATCGCTTCCCGCATCAGTTCTCCGGCGGCATGCGGCAGCGTGTCATGATCGCGACCTCGCTCCTGCTGCAGCCGGATCTCCTGATCGCCGACGAGCCGACATCGGCTCTCGATGTGGTGCTTCAGGGACAGATCATCGCGCTGCTTACCGGCTTTCGCGAAAGGCTCGGAACGGCGATTCTGATCGTGTCGCACGACCTCGGTGTGGTTGGTGATGCCGCGGACGATATTCTTGTCATGTATGCCGGTGAAGTCATGGAATATTCCGGCGCCGGCGAAATCATCCATCACCCGCTGCATCCCTACACCCAGGCTCTTCTCAGGGTCATGCCGAGCCGGAGGGCGCGGGGACGGCCACTGCCGACCATTCCCGGCCGGGTGCCCAACGCGCACGAGCCGATCGTCGGTTGCGCCTTTGCCGGCCGGTGCGAGATGACCCGGTCCGTCTGTCATGCCAAGCGGCCGGATTTATCCTCTGTCGGCGCGCGCAAGGTGCGCTGCCATATCCACAATCCCGACAGCGGCTGGCACGACGCGTTGGAAATTCCCGTACCCGCGGGGTTGACGGCGTGACCGGCACGAACGGGCCAATAGTCGAAGCGCGCCGACTTTCTACGCATTTCGGCGGCGAATCCAGCGGCCTCTCCAGATTTCTTCGGCCCAAACTTCCCGTGCTTCGCGCGATCGACGGCATCGATCTCGTCATCGAGGCCGGTCAGGTCGTGGGATTGGTGGGTGAATCGGGTTCCGGCAAGACGACGCTCGGCCGAACCATCCTGGGCCTCGAGAGGCCGACTTCGGGAGAAGTGCGTTTCGCGGGAGAAAACATCGAAAAGCTCGGCACCCATGATCTCCGCCTGCTCAGGCGCCGGATGCAGATGATCCCGCAGGACGCCGCCGCAAGCCTCAGCCCGCGGCTGCGGGTCTCTCAGTTGCTCGATGAGGTTTACGACATCCGACGAACGGCAAGGAACGCACGTCGTTCTCCCGCCGATCTGCTGGCGATGGTGGAGCTGGGGCCGGAGCATGCCAACAAATACCCACATGAGCTCTCCGGCGGACAGGCCAAACGTGTCAGCATCGCCCGGGCGCTGGCGATGGAGCCTGAATTCATCGTGGCCGATGAGCCGACATCTGGCCTCGACGTATCGGCGGTCGCGGCGATCGTAAATCTGCTGGTGCGGCTTCGGGCCGAGCTCAATCTCAGCTACCTGCTGATTACGCATGACCTGGATGTCGTCGCCTATATGGCCGATATCATTGTCGTCATGTATCTCGGCAAGGTCGCCGAGATCGGACCCGCCGAAGGACTGGCCGACCGGCCGTTGCACCCCTATACGCAATCGCTGCTGGATGCCGTAACGCGGCCAGGAGAGGAACGGCGGACGAAGCTTGCTGTCCGCGGAGACATTCCAAGCCCAAGGTTCCCGCCTTCCGGTTGCCGCTTTCATACGCGCTGTCCGTTCGCACAGCCGCTTTGCCGGGAGCGGGAACCTGCGCTGGAAGAGAGCGGTTTGCCGGGACATCGGACGGCATGCCATTTCTGGCGGGAAATCGTATCCGGGTCCCTTCCGGCGGGATGCTGATATAGGATGCTGACTCCAACGTCTTCCATCGGAGGGTTTGATGCGAAAGCTCCCGCCGCTCAGTTATCTGCAAGCCTTCGAGGCGGCGGCCCGCCTTAAGAGCTTCACCGAGGCGGCGCGCGAGCTGAATTGCACGCAAGCCGCGATCAGCCAGCGCATTCGCGGGTTGGAAACCGTATTCGGCCGGGCGCTTTTTCATCGCCTTCCGAGCGGCGTGCAACCGACCGAAGCGGCAGAAGTCTATTTGAGGGGCATCGGGGAGGCTCTGGATCAGCTTTCCTCGATCACGAGGGGCCTCGCCGGCATTCGCCCGGCGAAAACCGTGTCCGTCTCGGTGCCGGTCACCTTCGCTTCGCTGTGGCTGGCGCCGCGCTTGAAGACCTTCATGAAGGACTATCCCGATATCGACGTCCGCCTCAACTGCACGATCTGGAACGATCCCAATTCCGAAACGTCCGACTTCCAGATCCAGCTTCTGAGCAGCGAGAAGCGGATTTCAAACGGCCACCGGCTAACCCGGGACAAGGCGTTTGCCGTCTGCGCGCCGGAGCTGCTGCCGAAGCGCGATGGATCGCGGCCCAATACCTATTTCGAGGACCAACCGCTCATCGTGTTGATCGCGAAATACGACTACTGGACGTTTTGGCGCAACAAGATGGGCGCGGCGCAGATCGGCAATGGTCGTCGGATCGAGGTCGACACAGGCATCCTGGCGATCGAGCTTGCCAGGCACGGCCATGGAATCGCGCTGGCGCTGGAGACTTATACGACGCCTTATCTCGAGCGCGGCGAATTGGTTAAACCATTCCCCGAAAGCATCGACCTCGATCTCAGCCATTTCATCTTGCGCCCGGTCGACCATCAACTGAGCCGTCCGGCAGAACTGTTCCAGGAATTCCTTATCGAGGAAAGCAAGCGCAACGAGACAACGGCGCCGCCCGTCGATCCGTCACCCGGCCAAGGCGTCATTCCTTCGAAAGAAGTGAAGAACACACTTGCGGGAGCAAGACGCCGGGCGCTTTAACGCAACCCAGCGTCCATAGTTTCTCAAGCGCCGACGATCGCATAGGCCGAGATCATCACCTTCTCGGTTGGGCGCGGCAAAGCGACGCCTCCCACCACGGCGCGGGCCGGCGGATTTTTTCCGAAAAATTCGAGGCAAGCCGGATTGACCTGCGGGTAGACGTCCCGCTGCAGATCGGCCTCCTGCACATAAATCGTGATGCTGCAGACATCGGCCATCTTTGCTCCAACCGAAGCAAGCGCTGCCTGCATATTGCGGAAAGCCTGACGGGTCTGCTCGTTCAACGTGTCGCCGACCAGCTTCTTGTCCTTGCTATAGGGCGACATCCCGGCCAGGAACACGAAATTGCCGCGCTTGACGACCCAGCTATAGAAGGGGGTATCGGGCGCCCCGGTCGGCGGGGGCAGTGTTTCGGGATTGATGATTTGCCGTTCCATATCGTTCAGCATGTCGCTCACGCCGCCATCCTCGTTGATCCATGCCGGACAGCGTCATTGACGGTCGAGTCTTAGACAAGAAAAACAATCGAAGGGTCAGATACAGATTTTATTATGGCCTCGGTCGATAGCGCTACATGCCCCAGCGCAAGGCTGCCGTATGAACCGGCGAGTCCCAATATTGGGTCAAACGGTCATCCACCACCGAAACCGTCAACGAACAGCCGGCCATCTCCAACGAGGTGACGAACGAGCCGACCAGCGTCCGTACGGGCTTTACCTTCCGGCCGGCCAGGATTCGGTTCGCGGCATTGCACATCAGATAGAGTTCCATCAATGGAGTCCCGCCGAAGCCGTTGACGAGCAGGATGGCTTCGGCGCCGGATTTTGGCTCCAGGTCGACCAGAATGGCTCCCAGCAGTTCCTCGGCTATGGCATCCGCGGAAGCCAGCTTCATGCGGCGGCGCCCGGGCTCCCCATGAATGCCGACGCCCATCTCCATCTCATCTGGCCCGAGTTCGAAGGTGGGCTTCCCGGCCGCGGGAACGGTGCAGCTCGTCAAAGCCACTCCCATGGATCGAGTCCTTGCGTTCACATCCTTGCCGAGCGTTTCAAGCGCATCCAGCGAAGCGCCATTCTCCGCCGCGGCCCCCACCATGCGCTCGACGATCAAAGTGCCGGCAACACCGCGGCGACCTGTCGAATAGGTGGATTTGTCCACCGCGACATCGTCGTCCACCAGCACGGTCTTCACCGGCGTTTCGGCGATCTCCGCGGCCATTTCGAAATTCATCACATCGCCTTCATAGTTCTTCACGATGAAGAGCGTGCCTTGGCCCTGATCGATCGTGGAGACCGCGGAGGCCATCTGGTCCGGTGTGGGCGATGTGAAGACCTGGCCAGGACATGCGGCATCGAGCATGCCATGCCCGACGAAGCCGGCATGCAGCGGTTCATGTCCCGAGCCCCCACCGGACAGGAGTTGCACTTTTCCGGGCTTCAGGTTGCGACGACGCACGAACATCCGGTCATCACCCAACGCAACGATATCCGCATGCGCGGCAGCGAAGCCGTCGAGGCTTTCATGCAGCATGTTTTCAACGGCGTTGATCAGTTTTTTCATGGCTGCTCTCCCCTTTCGTCTTATTATTCGTTGGTCAGTTTTCCGATACGCGCGGCAAGGTCGGCGAGCAGCCGGTCCAATGCCTGGTTTTTCTGCTCATCCTCCAGATCCGGCACATAGACGGTGAGTGGCCGCAAGCGATGCTCCTTGCGATGCCGGGCGCGTTCCAGCCGGCCCGGATGCGCCTTGCCATAATGCTCCAGAAAGGCGCGTCGTTCCGAAGATGGGAACAGGCAGATCTCGAAGATGAGATCGAGATGCTGCGCAGGTATCGGCGTCACGTAGCTTGGATTGGCGATCTGCGAAACGAAGCTGCGGTTCTTTCCCAGCGCCGAGGCCAGACGCTGCCTCGTTCCCGAGGGCCTGTTCTCCAGAACACGCGCCAGGATCCTCTTATATCCGGCAACAGCCGAATCCGACGGATCGCGCGGAATGTCACGATCTTCCGCCATGCGTCACATCCGCAGGTCGAGCGCCGCGATCGCCGCCTTCACCCGTCCGATGGCGCCAGGCGACGCCGAAAGACGGCGAAGGCCGGCGCGCAGGAGCAGCGGCACGATCTCGGGAACGGAAGCCGCATCGCCGCAGAGGCTGACCTCAATCCCGACCAGCTCGCCATGCCGCGTCACGTTCGCGATCAATCCAAGCATCGCCGGATCGGCGACATTCGCGAGGGCCGCCACGGAATCGAGATCGCGCGCGGCCGCCATGACATATTGCGTCAAATCGTTGGAACCGATCGAAAAGAAAGCGGCGGGAAAGCGCTCCGGCGTCAAAGCGGCGCTTGGAACTTCCACCATGATCCCAAGCGGCGGTTTTCGATGCGGGATTCCCGCCGCAGCCAGCTCCGCGGCCACGCTGCCGAGATGCCTCTGGGCCTCTTCGAGCTCACCGGGTACCGTGACCATCGGCAGCATGATCTTCAACTCGCCCTCGGCCGCCGCGCGGCAAAGAGCCCTCAATTGAACGCGAAACACGTCCGGGCGCGTCAGCGACAGCCGCAATCCACGCAAGCCGAGGAAGGGATTGGTCTCCCCATCGCGGGTCAGTCCGGCGATCGGCTTGTCGCCGCCCGCATCCAGTGTGCGGACGATCACCGGCCGACCGGCGGCCCAGGCGAGAATTCTGCGATAGACGGCATACTGCTGCTCTTCATCCGGCAAGCCCCGGTCCGAATGAAACAGCAGCTCGGTTCGCACCAGGCCGATGCCGTCACAGATTTCCGGGTCCAGGCCGTTAAGCTCCTCCGGCGTCGCGATATTGATCAGCATCGTGACCGGTGTTCCATCCACGGTGACGGCTTTCCGCCTTGCATAGGCCGCCGCTTCGCTCTCGGCTTGGACGTCCGCATCTAATTGTCGCCGCGCGGCGCCGCAAGTTGCGGGTTCCGGGTCCAGCACGACTACCCCTTTCTCGCCATCGACAATGGCTTCACGGCCGGCGACGAGCTTGGCGATGTCGAAATCTAGGCCAACGACCATCGGAATGTGGCGCGCCCGCGCCAGCATCGCGACATGGCTGGTCGGGCTGCCCTTGGTAAGCGCCAGCGCCCCGCCCTTCCGCCAATCATGGCTCAGGAAGCGGGAGGGCGTGAAATCCTCCGCCGCGATAACGGCGCCTTCCGGCAAGGCTTCCACCGCCGCGCCATTGAAGTGACGCAGGACACGATCACGAATATCGGTGAGATCGCTGGCCCGGGCGCGAAAATATTCGTCATCCGACGTGGCATATTCCGCGATCTGAATATCCATGTTGCGATGCCAGGCGATATCGGCGGCGGTTCCGGCGGCGATATCCGCTTTGGCGGATGCGACCAGCTCCTCATCCTCCAGCATGGCGACCTGAAATGCGAGGATTTCCCCGGCCTGTGTGTCGGCGCCGGCGACCAGCCCAACCAATTCATCCCGCGCCGCACCAATCGCGACGGTCAGAGCCTCATCCTCTTCCCGTGGTGATCCCGCCGCTCGCTCCCGGCTGGCTTTCGTACGCAGCACGTAGAGGGTTCCAAAGGCGATGCCCGGCGCAGCGCTCCGGCCGGTGCGACGGATCTCAGCCATCCGCCCTATCCTCGCCGACCGCTTGCGCGGCGGGGCGTTCCTTGCCTTGCTCATCCTGCTCCACCTTGCCCTCGTCAAAATCCCGGTTGACGAGGTCGATCAGGGCTTGAAGCGCCGGCGCGGCATCCGCGCCGCTGGCCCGTAAATGCAGCACGCTTCCCTTGGGCGCTCTGGTCGCCATCACCTTGACGATGCTCTTGGCATCGATCCAGGGCCCGCCAGCGGAGATTGAAAGCTCGATCTTGGCCGAGAAGGTCTTGGCCAGCATGGTGAGCTTGAGCGACGGCCGGGCGTGCAGCCCGGCGTCATGCGTCAGCAAAACGGTATTTTCCGCCGCGGACCCGCTCATGCCTTTACTCCAAACCAGGTCATTGCGGCGACAGCTCCTCGGCGGTTTTCTTCACCAGGCTCAGCGACGCGCCGCTGGCCGCTTCGGCGGCCGCGATGACCGCGCCTTCGACGATGGGGGCATTGCAGATCAACACCTTGCCTTGACGCTCCGGCAGCAGCATTTCGACCGCCATCTCGCTGTTGGTTTCCGCGCCGCCCAGATCGACGAGGATCGCCACGCCGGCCTCCGACCAGGCCTTTTCAATTGCCTCAATAATCCCGGGCACGCTGGTGCCGAGGCCGCCATCGGGATTGCCCCCAGTCCAGGCGAGAGGGACCTCCGCGCCCACCATCTGCCGCACCATATCGGCCGCACCCTCCGCGACCTTCGGCGAATGGGAAACAATCACGATGCCGACATTGGCGCTCATGGTGCCCCGCTTTCCAGAACATCAATGATCGCGGAAGCGATCAGCACGGAGGAGCAGGCACCCGGATCCATATGTCCGACCGACCGGTCACCGAGAAACGAAGCGCGTCCGCGCACCGCCTTCATCGGAACGGTCGCTCCGGCGGCGGCGTTTGCGACATTCTTCAGCCGGTCACCCCATCCAGGCGCGCCGGTCTCCGATTGCAGCGCGTCGCGAAGCGGGCCCAATACGTCCAGCAAGGTCTTCTGGCCGATATCGGATTTCCCCCGCGCCTTTACGGCATTGAAGGCGGCATCGAAAGCGCGATTGAAGGCAGCGAGATCCGGTTCAGCCGGCATTTCCTTGCCCAGGCTCATGAACAAGGTTCCATAGAGCGGGCCCGAAGCGCCACCGACCTTCATGACGAGCTGGGTGCCCACGGCCTTGACGGCGTCGGGCAGGGGTTTCTGACTGAAACCATCGGCTTCGGCCAATACGGCTTCGAAGCCGCGTTTCATATTGATCCCATGGTCGCCGTCGCCGATGGCCTGATCGAGCGCCGTCAAGCGCTCGGCTTCGGAGATGACGACACGCGACACGGTCTCGATCAGTTTCTTGATGATCGCGGGCGTGATCGGTTTCATGCTTTCGCCCACCCCTCCCGGATGACGGCGAAGCCTCCTTCGTAGACCTGCCGGGGATCGGGGAAAAAGTCCCGCCACACCTTGGTCGCAGCGGCGAGTTCGGCAAGGCCGCGACCGAAGGCCTCGATGGTCAGCCAGCCGTCGTATTGGATCGCTTCCAAGGTGATGGGAATTCCTAGAGATTTGGCGTGGTCACCGACGGTCTGGTGAAACTCGACGCAGCGTTTGCGCTCATCCTCAGTGGGACCGATTCCGGTGAAATGACCCAAGGTCGAATGCAGCGGGCCGCAGATATTGGTGGCGCCCAATGCCGCCGAGTTATCGAGGACGCGCTTCAGGAAATCAACGGCTTTTGCCCGCACGCCCGGATCGGCATCGAGAGGATTTAAATCCGCGCTCGGCACCACGGAAACCACCGTCCGCTCCAGGCCGAGATCGCCGAGCCGCCTTGCCATCGCGCGATAATGCGCCTCATCGCCCTGGAAGACCGGGACTTCCACCCCGTGATAGCCGGCCCGCTTCAGGTCTTCGACGACAGGAAGCTGGCTCTCGTCCAGATGAGTGGACCAGAGCAGCAGGTTGAAGCCGATTTTCATGGCGCCATCCCCGTCACGCCCTGACACGCATTCCAGCCACATCGAAGAACAGCGGCCGGGTGAGTTCGAGTTTGACGCTGTCGCCGACTTCGAAGTCCGCATCATGCCCGGCCAGGGTGACGATGGGTTGTCCCGACAGCGTCAGATGCAGATAGCGCTGATCGCCGAGATGCTCGACCCGCACCACATTGGCGCCGCCGCCCGCTTGCCGGCCGATCCGCAAATGCTCGGTGCGGACGCCGATGGTCTCGGCGCCGGGGGGCGCCGCCAGATCCGGAAACAGGCTGCGCGATACCAGGTTGATCCGCGGTTGGCCGAGCCTGGTCGCCACATAGGTCTCCGCCGGATCTTCATAGATTTCCCGCGGCGTGCCGAGTTGCACCAACCGGCCTTGTTTGAGGACGCCGATCCGCGACGCCATGGTCATGGCTTCGATCTGATCATGGGTGACATAGAGAACGGTCGCGCCCAGATCGCGCTGGATACGCTTCAATTCCAGGCGCAGTTCCTGGCGCAATTTCGCGTCAAGCGAGGATAGCGGCTCATCCATCAGATAGATGGAAGGGTCGCGCACCAAAGCGCGGCCGATCGCGACCCGCTGCATCTCGCCGCCGGAAAGCCGCGTCGCCTTGTTCTGCAGCTTGCGCTCGATATGCAAGAGTCCCGCGATCTCCTGGATCTTGCGCCGGATCTGGTCTTCCGGCACGCGCCGGGTTGGCGAACGCAAGGGGAAGGCCATGTTGTCGTAGACCGAGAGATGGGGATACAGCGAGTATTGCTGGAATACGAAGGCGACATCCCGCATCGCCGGCGAATCCTTGGAAACATCCTGCCCGCCGATATGTACCGAGCCGGCATCCAGCTCTTCCAGCCCGGCGATCAGCCGCAGGGTGGTGGTCTTTCCAGCGCCGGTGGGGCCGAGCAGGACCACGAACTCACCATCGGCGATGGTGAGCGAGAGATCGCCGACCGCTTCCACATCGCGGAACCTTTTGGTCGCGTGGGTGAGTCGCACCTCAGCCATGAGCGGCTCCGTCGAACAAAGCGGTCTTGACCGCCCTTCCGGTTTCCTGATCGAAGACCGAGAGTTTTCGGGGCTGGAACGTCAATCCGACCGTGCCGCCGTCTACGACACGCTGATCCGAAGGGATGCGCGCCTTCACCCGCCCATGATCGGTGGTCACCGTCACGACTTGCGTGGTGCCGAGATATTCCGAGCCGAAGACCTGGCCGCGCAATCCGCCTTCCGATATGAGCCGGACATCTTCCGGGCGAGCGCCCAAGGTCAAGGGACGATCGCCCAGCTCCTCATGGACTTCGGGTATCTCGATGAGCGTGCCATTCAGCCTCGCCGAACATTCCCCGAGACGAAGCGCCTGGTGGAAGTTCAGGAAATTCATCGGCGGCGAACCGATGAAATCGGCGACGAACATGCTGACCGGCCGGTCATAGATCCCCTGCGGGGTACCGAGTTGCTCGATCACGCCATGATTCATCACCGCGATCTTGTCGGCCATCGCCATGGCTTCGATCTGGTCATGCGTCACATAGAGCGTGGTGGCATGCAGCCGGTCGTGCAGCGCACGCAGCTCGTCGCACATCAAGGCGCGGAATTC
>DASYDA010000071.1:0-12550 GCA_036499865.1 Dongiaceae bacterium
TCCGCGTGTTTGACCTTGAGAGATTCCAGATGTGGCTCAGCTGGCATTCTCAGCCCTCCCGGCTTGCGGTTACTAAACTGACATTACAGACAGACTGGCATGTGCAGCCCAACATGTTCAGCCCTGGCGCTGTTTGCGTCGGCGAGACGTTTACCCGATAATGCTAACTCCAACCCGTTATCAGAGTAAATGACAGATCGAAGGCCACGTTCCACTCGATCAAGGCCGCATTTTCCGCGTTAGGAATTCGTCAACCATATGCCTTCTCGGCCCCCCTCGGCACATTCGCATCCCGCCCGGCTGGTGGTGGGAATTTCCGGTGCATCTGGTGTGGTTTACGGCGTGAGGCTGCTCGAGATTCTGAAGCCCACGGTGATCGAGACCCATTTGATCATGTCGCGCACCGCGGAACAGACGCTGGCCTACGAGACCGATCGAAAGTTGAAAGAGGTCAAAGCGCTGGCGGATCACGTTCATGCGGCGGAAGACTTCGCCGCGGAAATCTCCAGCGGCTCGTTTCAGACCATCGGCATGATCGTGGCGCCCTGCTCGGTGAAGACCCTGGCCGAGGTCGCCACCGGCGTCACCACGACGCTCATCTCCCGCGCGGCGGACGTCACCTTGAAGGAACGGCGGCGGCTGGTGCTGATGGTGCGCGAGACGCCGCTCCATGCCGGACATCTGAAGAATATGCTGGCCGCAACCGACATGGGCGCGGTGATCGCGCCGCCGGTGCCGGCCATGTATGCCAATCCGCGAAGCTTCGATGAAATGGTGGATCACAGCCTCGGCCGCGTGCTCGACCTCTTCGGCATCGATACCGGAAGGGTGATGCGCTGGACCAAGGAGTCGCGGCGGCGCGGCAGCTCCGCCGGAAAATCGCCAGACCGAGGATCATGAGCCTCGCCCCGCCGCCACGCCTGCCGCTCGACCATACCGCGCTCTTTCTCGACTTCGACGGCACGCTGGTGGAAATCGCCGAGCGGGCCGAAGCGGTTGTGGTTCCGCCGGATCTGCCGGGATTGCTGCAGCGCCTCGCGGATGCCCTGGGGGGCGCCCTGGCGACCGTTTCGGGACGCCCTATCGACAATATCGACCGCATGCTGGCGCCGATGCGGCTTACCGGCGCCGGCGCCCATGGGGCCGAACTCCGCGTATCGGGACAGAGTGCCGTCGAGCAAGTCGGCGGGCCAATCCCGGAAGCGCTGCATGTCAAGCTCACGGGCCTGCTTGCCGAGTGGAAAAAGCGCTGGTCAGGAATTTATGCCGAGGACAAGCGCGTCGCCTTTGCCATCCATTACCGCCAGGCACCCGATGCCGAACCAATTATCGCCGAGGCGCTGGCGGCCCTGGACCTGGGCAATGCCTGGAAGGTCATGCGCGGCCATTGCGTCTTTGAAATCAAATCGGCCCTGCTCAGCAAGGCGAGCGCCGTGCGCAGCCTGATGCAGCGCCCGCCATTCCTCGGCCGCCGACCCGTCTTCATCGGCGACGACCGTACCGATCTCGAGGGCATTGCCGCCGCCGTCGAACTCGGCGGTGCGGGTATCGCGGTTGGCGATTTGAAAGCGGATCAGGCGGAATGGCGCCTTCCCCACCCCGCTTCGGTTCGCGACTGGCTGCGCGGATTATTGGCCGCTTAAGCGGCGGCGGCACGGTGGACGGTGAGTGAGTCCAGAAAACCTTGCGACCAATGCGCAAGGTCGTGCCGGCGCAGTTCCTTCATCAGGCTCTCCCAGCGTTCCTGGCGTTCGCCGAGCGGCATCCGCAATCCGCGATCGATCGCTTCGGCGATCTCGACGATATCGAAAGGATTGACCACCAGGGCGCCGGTCATATCCTTCGCCGCGCCGGCAAAGCGCGACAGCACCAGAACGCCGGGATCTTCCGCCCGTTGCGCCGCCACATATTCCTTCGCCACCAGATTCATGCCATCGCGCAAGGGTGTGACCAGGCCCAGGCGCGCCACGCGATAGAAACCGGCAAGCTGGCGCCGCGGATAGACGCGGTTGAGATAGCGCACCGGCACCCAATCGATCTCGGCATGGCGGCCGTTGATCCGGCCGGCGGTTTCCTCGATCTCGCGACGCAGGCGCCGGTAGCGGCTGACATCGATCCGCGACGGCGCCGCGATCTGCACGAAAGTGATCTTGTTCCGGTAATCCGGCCGGCTCGACAGCAGTTCTCCCACCGCGTTGATGCGGCCGAGGATTCCCTTGCTGTAATCGAGGCGATCGACGCCGATGATGAGCTGACGGCCGGCGATGCTTTCCACCAGGCGCCGCGTATCCTCATCGTCTTCGGCCTGTTTCGCCAAGCTCTCCATTTCCTCGACATCGATGCCGATCGGAAACACCCCGGCGCGCAGGCGTCGGCCCATCATCTCAACGGTGCCGTCGTCATACGCCTTGCCGCCGGCTTCGTAGACGGCATAGTCGCGGAAGGCACGCAGGTCGCTATGGGTCTGGAATCCGACCAGATCGCATTCGGCGAGCGAACCCATCAATTGGCGATGCGCGGGCAAGGCGCAAAGGATTTCCGGCCCCGGCAGCGGAATATGCAGAAAGAAGCCGATCCGGTTCTTCAACCCGCGCAGCCGCAACTCGCCGGGCAGCGCCATGAGCTGGTAGTCGTGCACCCAGATGATGTCGTCCGGCTGCGCCATGGCCGCGACATGATCGGCGAATTGACCATTGATCCGCATGTAGGCGTCTTGCGTCAGCCGCGAGTTCTCGACCAGCCCAAGGCGGAAGTGCAACAGCGGCCAGAGGGTGCTGTTGCAGTAACCGTTATAGTAGTGCTCGAAGTCTTCCGGCGTGAATTCCATGGTCACGTAGCTGATGCCGCCAGACTTGACGAGGCGCGGCGCGGCCGGCGCCTCCGCCGTTTCGCCGCTCCAGCCGAACCAGATGCCGCTGGATCGCTTCAAGGCCGAGAGAATGCCCACCACCAGCCCGCCAGCGCGGGCGGAGCGGTCGCGCGGCATGGCGACCCGATTGGAGACGACGATCAGGCGGCTCACGAGGCCTCCTCCCAGCTCAGGCTCAGATTCATCGCGGAATTGATCAAGCCGACCATGGAATAGGCCTGCGGATAGTTGCCCCACAGCTCGCCGGTTTTCGGATCGACATCCTCGGAGAACAGGCCGAACCGGTTCCGATATCCCATGATCTTGTCGAACAGAGCGCGCGCCTCGATCGCGCGGCCGATGATCGAAAGCGCGTCAATATACCAGAAGGTGCAGACGAGGAAAGCGGTCTCCGGCTCGCCGAAATCGTCGCTGACCACATAGCGATAGATGAAATCGCCCCGCTTCAGATCCCGGCCGATGCGCTCCACGGTCGCCACATAGCGTGGATCGCCGGCCTCGACGAAACCAATCTGCGCCATCAGCAGCAGTGCCGCGTCAAGTTCCTTACCGTCGAAGGTCGAGACGAAGGAATTCATCGATTCCGACCAGGCGCGACGGATGATCTCGGACTTGATACGCTTGGCATGCTCGCCCCAGAACTCGGTCCGGTCGCCCTTGCCCATGACCCGCGTGATGCGCCGCAGACGATCGCAGGCCGCCCAGCACATCATGGCGGAAAAGGTATGGACTGCGGCGGTGCCGCGCAGCTCCCACAACCCGGCATCGGGCTGGTCGAATACTTCGACGGCGCGCTCGCCGAGGAATTCCAGATTGTCGAGCAGTTCCTCATTGGCGGGTTTGCGCAGCAGGCGGTGATCGAAGAACAAGTGGACCGCCGCCAGCACCATGCTGCCGTAGACGTCGTTCTGGATCTGCAGGAATGCGGCATTGCCGACGCGCACCGGCCCCATGCCCCGGTATCCGGCCAAAGCGGGTGCGGTGGATTCGGTCAAATCGGAAGCGCGCGAAATACCGTAGACCGGCTGGATGCTGCCTTCTCGCGCCTCGTCGATCACATCGGTGAGGAAGCCGATATATTGCTCCATGGTGCGGGTGACGCCGAGGCGGTTCAGCGCCCTGATGACGAAGACCGAATCCCGCAGCCAGCAGTAACGGTAATCCCAGTTGCGGACGGTGTTCGGTGCCTCGGGGATCGACGTCGTCAAGGCGGCGACGATGGCGCCGGTTTCCTCGAACATACAGAGCTTCAAGGTAATGGCGGCGCGGATCACCGCCTCTTGCCATTCGAACGGGATGGAGAGGCCGCGCACCCAGAGGCGCCAATGCGCCACCGTGCTTTCCAGATAGCGGCGGCAGAGCTCGTCGATATCCGCTTCGACCGATTCGTCCGGGCCCCAGATGATCCAGTATTGCTGATCGAGCCGGAAATACCGCTCTTCCTGCACATAGCTGATCGGGATGGTCGTGGTCATCCGCTGGCTTTGCCGGTTGCTGAGATAGGTGATGTGATGGCTGCCGCGGACGGAATGAGACGATGATCCGCCGTAATCGCTCATCGGCCTGGCCACGATCCGAACCATCGGGCGGCCGGCGACGGCAGTCAGCCGGCGCAGCAGCATTGGCGGGCGATGCGTGCGCCCGTTGAGATCGAAACGGGGCGCGAAATCGAGCACTTCGACCGCACCGCCCTCATCGTCGGTGATCACGGAATGCAAAACCGCCGTGTTCTCGATATAGGACTGTTCCGACGAGGACGCGCCCCGAACCTCAATTGAAAGGGCGCCATCGGCGCCATCCACCCCCGCCGCATCGCCGCCACGAAGCAAGGCGCAGAAGGTGGGGTCGGAATCCAGACGCGGCAAGCTGGCGAAGATGATCCGCGCTTGGCGGTCGATCAGCGCCGCAACGCTGCTGTTGCCGACGACGGCAAGATCCAGGTTGCTCATGGGCAGTTCCGTACGTGATTGCTTGATTAAGCGGATACAGCCGACGAGGCGCGCCGCCTCGATTACGACAGCCGCCGACCGTGAAACAACAATGTTTCGATGGCAAATTGGTTCCGTAGGGGATTTGTCGCAGCAGGACTACAGTTGGCCGAGGATCTCCCGTAAGTCCTCATGATCCTGCGATTCCGGGGTTCCATCCAGCAGGGCCAGATAGTCTCCCATCATCCGCAGCGCCCGTGACCGAACGGTGTCCGTCGCCGCATTTTCGGCATAGGCGGAGGCGGCATCGGCAAGCTTCCGCTGCGCGATCCGTTCGCATTCGAGCTCCACGGAAAGGACCGCCTGCTTGATCGATCGGCGGTCGGATTTCCTGAGTTCCGGAAATTTGTCCGCGGCGGCCTGTCGCGCCGCACGGAGCGGCAGGATCACCTGGCGCCGCCAGTTTGCCACCGCGGCATCCGCGCGCCGCAATGTTCCGCTGTCGATGCTGTGCTCCAGCGTGGCCAGCCAGCAGCAGAGGAGCAGGATGTTCACATCCGCGTCGCGCCTGTCCTGCAGCGAAAGACAGGCATTCGCCACCGGTTCGCGGGAATAGAAAGCGAGGCTGAATTCCCAGAAGGCGTCAGGGTCGAGCCGCGGCAAGATCGTCAATCGCCGAAACTGATTCCGAGGCCGCGCGCGGCGTTCACCAGCGTGCCCTGCGGATCGACGGTCTGGTTGTTGCGGATCGCGTCCTCGATCGGCACATCGATGACGCGGCGGTTGCTCCAGGCGACCATGCGATCGAAACGCTTCTCGACAATGAGATCGACCGCATGCACGCCCAGCGCGGAGCCCAGCACGCGATCGCCGGGTTCCGGCGTGCCGCCGCGCTGCACATGGCCGAGCACGGTCACCCGCGTCTCCGCACCGGTCAACTTCGCGATCTCAGTGCCGACATAGTGGCCGATCCCGCCATAGGTGTGAATCTGCGAGGACCCGCCGCCATGAACCGAGGTGACGGCACGCCCATCCTCCGTCTTCACCGCTTCGGCGACCACGACCAGCGCGAAGTTGCGGCCGGACTGCTTCAACGCGTCGAGCTTCCGGGCGATCGAAGCAAACTTATAGGGAATCTCCGGAATGAGGATCACATCGGCGCCGCCGGCGATCCCGGACCAGAGCGCGATATGGCCGGCATCCCGGCCCATGAGTTCCAGCACCATGACCCGGCTGTGCGAAGCCGCCGTGGGCTGCAGATGATCGAGCGCCGAGGTCGCCGCCCGCACGGCGGTTTCGAAGCCGATCGAGGTCTCGGTCACGCCGATATCGTTGTCGATGGTCTTCGGGATCGCCACCAGCGGGATGTTGCCCTGCTTGGCAAGCTGCCGGATGATCGCCATGGAGCCATCGCCGCCGATCATGATCAGCGCATCGAGGTTGAGCATTCGATAGCCCTCGATCACTTCGTTCGAGCGATCGACGAAGCTGCCATCCTCCATGGGAAACTTGAAAGGGTTGCCTTTGTTGGTGGTGCCGAGAATGGTCCCGCCGAGGCGCAGCAGGTCGCTGGACAGCGCCCGTTCGTCGAGCTCCTCGGCCTCGATCGGGCGGGTCATCAGCCCCGCCGTGCCGTTCCGGATGCCAATGACCTGCCAGCCATTGCCAAGATGCGCCCGCGCGTAGACGGCGCGAATAACCGCGTTCAGCCCGGCACAATCGCCGCCGCTGGTCAACAATCCGATCCGCTTCATCGTCCCACTAAATCCCTGGCCCAAATCCCGGACGCAAAATCCTGGCGCGACCTCAGGGAAAACCCCTGGCCTTGCAATTTTCCCCGGGCTGCCAACTATTAGCATAGTGCAAGCAACAGCCAAGCCATAGCCCCATGACCGACAAGGCCTTTTTTTCAATCGATCCATCGCGGAGCGTGGTCGCCGTCGAAGGCGAAGACCGCGCAAACTATCAGCAGGGCCTCATCAGCAACGATACCAAGCGGGTTTCAGCCGAGCGCGCCGTCTACAGCGCATTCCTGACGCCACAGGGTAAATTTCTTCACGACTTCACCCTGATTGAGCAGTCGGGGGTCGAGGGCGGGGGGGTCGAGCGCTACCTTCTCGACCCGGAAACAGCCCGGGCCGCCGATCTCGTCAAGCGTCTCTCGATGTATCGCCTGCGCTCCAAGGTGAAAGTGCTCGACCTCGGCGCCGATTGGTCCGTGGTCCTGTTTTTCGGCGCAGACGCCCTGGCGAAATTGGGATTGGCCGCAAAAGCAGGTTTCGCCAAACCATTCGGCGACGGCGTTGCCTTCGTGGACCCGCGTTTGCCGGATCTGGGCGCGCGCGCCTTTTTGCCGAAAGACCAGGCATCCGCGCTTGCCGCCGGGGCCGGTTTCACGGCAGCGCTCTTGCAGGACTATGACCGGCTGCGCATTCGGCTCGGGGTTCCCTTGGGCAGCCGGGACCTCACCCCCGAAAAGGCGATTCTTCTGGAGAACGGTTTCGAGGAATTGGCCGCCATCGATTGGGAAAAGGGCTGCTATATGGGCCAGGAGCTCACCGCCCGCACCCGCTATCGCGGGCTGGTGCGGAAGCGGCTGTTGCCGGTCGAAGTCAGCGGTCCGCTGCCGGCAGCCGGCACGCCCCTGATGCTCGGCGATGTCGAGGCCGGCGAAATGCGGAGCGGCGCCGCGCAAGGCGATTTCGGCCTGGCGATGATTCGCCTGGAGCATCTGGAACGCGCCAAAGCGGCGGGCCTGACCGCCGGCGACAGCCGGTTGCGCCCCTTCGTTCCGGAATGGATGCGCTTACCCGAACAAGTCGGTTAGACTGCCCTTCCATCTTCAGGGGTTTTCATTTCAGGGGTTTCCATGACAAAGCCGCGGCTTCGCGACCTTGGGATCACGCTCGGCCAGACGCCGACCGGTCCGCTCAACGCCATCACCGATGTTGCCGGGGTCAAGGTCGGCTATGCCACCCTGATCCGCGACGAGCCGCATGTGGTGCGGACCGGCGTCACCGCGATCTGGCCTTCCGACGATATCTATACGGATTTTCTCTATGCCGGCTTCCACAGCTTCAACGGCAATGGCGAGATGACCGGCACGATCTGGATCGCCGAGCAAGGCATGCTGGCCTCGCCGATCTGCATCACGAACACCCATGCCGTGGGCGTGGTGCGGGATTCCATCTGCGTGAACGCCGCGCGAAAGGGAATCGAGCAGGCCTGGCATCTGCCGGTGACCGCCGAGACCTGGGACGGCTGGCTCAGCGATGCCGAGAGCTTCCCAGTCACCCAGGAACTGGCTTTGCAGGCACTGGAATCGGCAAAGGGCGGCTTACCGGCGGAAGGCAATGTCGGCGGCGGCACCGGCATGATCGCGCATGAATTCAAGGGCGGCACCGGAACCGCCTCGCGGAAAGTTTCCGGCGAGCACGGCGGCTGGACGGTCGGGGCGCTGGTCCAGGCGAATTACGGCGAGCGCCGACTGCTGCGCTGCGGCCATGCGCCGGTCGGCCTCGACATCTCCAACGACATCGTTCCCAGCGCGCATTGGGTGCCGCAGCAGGGCCAGGGTTCGATCATCGTCATCCTGGCGACCGACGCCCCGCTCCTGCCGATCCAGTGCCAGCGCCTGGCACGCCGCGCGACCACCGGCCTCGCCTGGGCCGGCGGCTATGGGTCGAACGGCAGCGGCGATATCTTCCTTGCCTTCTCCACCGGCAATCGCGTTCCGATGAAAACGAAAATGGCGGAAGTCCGTATGCTCGGCATGGATGAATGCACGCCGCTCTTCGAAGCCGCCGCCGAAGCCACCGAAGAGGCGATCTGGAACGCCATGGTCGCCGCAGAGACGGTGACCGGTTACAAAGGCCGCACAGCGCACGCCATTCCCCATGACCGCCTCAAGGCCGCCGTGGACCGCTATCGCCCGAAAAGTTGATCGACAGGCGGAAGCTTGCCGGAATCTCGACCGCAGCGGCGCTGTTCGGCTTTCTTCCGCCGGGCGGCGCCCTGGCGGATCCGACGATTTCGGTTCCGGCCGCGGCAAAGCAGGTGAAATCCCGGACCCTATGACATGACGGTCCAATAGACGGCGTAGAAGCCGACCCACCAGACCGCCCATGCCGGAACGACAAAGCTCCGCCGACCGAAGCGTCTGAGCAGCCCGGCAAGCACATGGGCCAGGAATACGCTGAGCACGAAGCGCGAAAGCCTCGCGACGAAGGTCATCGCCAGGAACGGCAGTACGGCGATTCCCTGCTCCCCCGCGGCGGTCGCATAGAGCTTGTAAGGGGCACCCGAGAAAGCGCCAAGCAGCAGCGCCGGTAACCACGCCTCGCTCACGGCGCTCTTCACCCGTGCGATCAGGCTCCCGTCGATTCCCGGCACCATATCGATCGCGCGTTCCACGAGAGCCGCATCGGCGTGAGCCCAGCCCAGCATGATCGCGCCGCCGAGGATCGCACCCGCGGCAGCCGAAAGAGCCGCGCGCAATGCGACGCCAGGGCCGCGCCTTACGGCAAGAAAAGTGAGCAGGACGTCGGGCACCAAAAAAGAACAGGGTCGCTTCAGCGAAGCCCCACCCGAAGGCGGCCAGCTGCCAAGGCAGGTTTCTCAATGCCACGACCGGCGCGGCGCGGCGGCGGCCATTGTGGACACGGCCTGCTCCAATGCTTCCGTGAATGCGGACCGGGTCCCCGTCCAGGCCAGAGGATCGCCGACAAAGACATCGACGATCGCCGGAACCAACGCCACTTCACCCTTCGGCAGCACGCGCCCCAGGCCTTGCATATAAACGGGATATACCGGCACCTCGGGATGCTCTTCCTTCAGGCGGGCGATCCCGCCCTTGAATCGCGTCAACTGTTCGTTCTCGCCGCGACTGCCCTCGGGAAAGACGAGCAAGATCTCTCCTGCCCGCAATGCCGCGGAACATTCCTCCAAGGGATCGCCACCCTGCCGCGCGCGCGCGCGGTTAGCCTTGCCGCGCTCGATCGGAATCATGTGAATGATGTTGAGCGTGAACCAGGCCAACACCTTGTTGCTCAGGAAATAGTCGGCTGCCGCGACCGGCCGCAGGCGATTGAGCATCGCGAGCGGGAACAGCGACATCAGGACAAAGGTATCGAGATGGCTGTTGTGGTTGGCGGCGATGATCGCCGGCCCGTGGCTCGGCAGGCGTTCCCGGTTGCGGACATTGAGCCCCAGCACCAGCAGCACCAGTGGCCTTACGACCACGACCATGAACAGCAGGCGCAAGGCGGCGATCATGGTCAGTAATGCAGGTAGTAGACGAAGTGGAAGAATAACGGCGCGGTAAAGGTCAGGCTATCCACGCGATCGAGAATGCCGCCATGGCCCGGAAGCGTGTTCCCGCTATCCTTGATGCCGAGATCGCGCTTCACGGCGGAGATGGTGATATCGCCGATGAAGCCGCCGACCCCGATCAGCAGGCCGCTCGCCAAAGCCTCCAGCGGCAGCAACGGCGTCAAAAACGGCGCCGCCAGGAAGGCCACGACGATCGTGGTCGCAACGCCGCCGAGAAATCCTTCCCAGGTCTTCTTAGGGCTGACCTTCGGGACGACCTTGTGCCTGCCGAGCGTCTTACCCCAGACATATTGCGCGACATCGTTGAGCTGGGTGAGCAGCAGCAGATAGAGCAGCAGTCCGTCTCCGCCGGCGACCGGGTTGCCGCCGGCGGGCAAGGCCAGCAGAAAGGCCGTGTGGCTGAGGCTGAATACCGTGGTCATCAGCCCCCAATGCAGGGTCCCGGCCGCGCGGATGAAGCCCTCGGTTTCGCCGATCAGGACCATGCGGGCCGGCAACAGCAGAAAGGCATAGACGGGGATGAAGATGATGAACATCCCGTACCAGCCGTCAGCGACCCAATAATACTGCGCGGGAATGGTCAGGTAGGCCAGGAACAGCACGCGGTGGTCGGCGCGGCGCGTCGGTATCACCGAGACGTATTCCTTGAAAGCGAGAAAGCTCACGAAGCCGAGCAGGCTGATGGCGAATACGGGGGTGAGCGCGATCGCCACGGCGAACAGCGCGACGATCATCCACCAGGTGCGGATGCGCAGCCGGAGCTCGCTGTAGTCCTTGTCGGGACTACGCCACTTGAGCAGGAGAAGGATGGCGCTGGCGAGCACCAGCAGACCCAGGATCGCCGCGAGCCCGATCGCCACATTCGGCGCGAGGTCGAGATCGATCATGACTTTGCCTGCCGCAGCGCGGCACGAACCCGATTGCCGATGGTAAGACCGGTCAATGCGGCAATCGCGCCGATTGCCCAATCGAGCCATACGCCGGACGGAACGCCGCAGCCCAGCAGGAAGGCGATCAGGCCGAACGCGAAAGCGCGGTCGCTCTTCCCCATGGGGCCGTCATATCGGCGCGGCACCCCCACTTGGACGGCAACGACGCCTGTCATCTCGCTGACGACGGCGAGGAACACCGCGGCCACGACGAGTTCGGCGGACACTCCCGGGATGCAGGCGAAAGGCAGATAGAGCCCCATATCGGAGAAGACATCGCACAGCTCGTTGAGAAAAGCGCCCAGAGCGCTCTTCTGGTCGTGCTCCCGCGCCAGCATGCCGTCGATCGCATTCAATGCCATTCGAAGGAACAAGACGACGGGCAGCAGGAACCAGGCCTGCGCCACCCCGGCCGAGAGTGTCAGCGCGACTCCCGCAATCAGCGACATCAACAGCGCGGCGATGGTGACTTGATTCGCCGTGATGCCGCAGCCGGCCAATCCGCGCACCAAAGGCCGAAGAACGCCTTGGAACGCCGGCTTGATCTGATAGATACTCGGCATGGTGTGCCGCCACTCCCCCGCGAGCCGGAACCGGCTCTCCCCCAGAACAGCTTCTATGGCACCCGGTTGCGCGTCAAGGTGGAGGTTTCAATGGATATTGATCGGGGAAATCAGATCTCCGCCGCATCGCTCGTGGCCCACCTCGGCCTGACGCCGCATCCGGAAGGCGGTTACTTCCGCGAGACCTATCGCGCCGGCGAAACCGTCGCCGCGTCCGGACTGCCGGCACGCTTTGGCGCGGCGCGCAGCTTCTCGACGGCGATCTATTATTTGCTGGAAGCCGGCCAATGTTCCCGGCTGCATCGGTTGAAAACCGATGAGATCTTCCATTTTTATGCAGGCGATCCGCTCATCATCGTGGAGATCACGAAGGACGGCGCGTTGCAGGAAACCCGGCTCGGGACGGATTTCACACAGGAAATGGTTCCGCAGCATGTCATCGCAGCTGGAAATTGGTTCGGCGCCGCGCCGGCGAAGGGCAGCCGCTATTCCCTGGTGGGCTGCACCGTGGCGCCGGGCTTCGATTTCGCGGACTTCGAGATGGCCGCCCGGAGAGATTTGCTGGAGGCTCATCCTCGCCATGCCGATTGGATCACGCGGCTAACCTGAATACCCGCCTGAAGCCCCCGGATTCCGGTGCCAAGGCCGCAATCGTTTACCTCCGCGACAAACCCGTGATAACGTTCCGCCGCTAAAACAGAGACGCGCGGGATGGCGGCTGGTTTTCTGCGTCGCAAGCGCGCCGAACGAGACAAAAACCAGGGAGCATCCAAATATGAAACCGCTCGCAAGATCGGCACTTGCCGCATTGAGTTTGACGCTCGGAGCCGTGGCCCTCTCGGCCGGCCCGGCGCAGGCCGCCACACCCAAGGACACCTTGGTGATGGCCTATGTCATCGACGACACGATCTCGCTCGATCCGGCCGAGAT
>DASYDA010000072.1:0-2469 GCA_036499865.1 Dongiaceae bacterium
GCGTCCCGGCGCCGCCGATCTCTTGGAACAGGCCCTGCAGACCTTGCAGGATCACGTGCTGAAGCAGCTCGAAGGCGAGGCGAAATTCGCCGGCGCCATGGTCGCCCGCGCCATCGCCATCGCCCAGGCGGAACTCCGCGACGGTCGCGCCGCCGATGCGGCCGAGCTGAAGCGCATCCAGGGTCTCTATGACGAGCCGGTCGGCGACGATCTTTTGGCCGCGCGCAAGAAGCTGGCCGCCGATATCCGCGCCCGCAAATTCGCGCCCGGCACGCCGCGCGAGGTCCGCCTGCTGGATTGCCTCACCGCGGCGACCGCGACCCGGCTCCGCGCCGTCAACATCAAATACATGGCCGCCCGCACCCGCGGCCGCCACGCCGAAAGCGCGATCTAGCTCGCCGTCGGATTCTCCGCCTTGGGCGGGGGCGGCGTGGTGTCGCGCACCTTGCGCGCGATGCCCATGGCCTGTTCGATCGCCTCCACCGATTGCTTGCCGGCTTCGGCCAGTTTCTCCAGCGTCGTCATGATGATGCTGGCCGGAACCGCGCTGGCGATCGCCAGCTTGCGCACCGCGTCCTCATGCAGCGCATGGAAGCGCAGCAGCGGCACGGTGATCTCCACCGGCAGCACATAGAGCCGCTCGGCATTGGCGTTCCAGAACGTCGCGGTGGGCAGGCCGAGCGCAGCGCCCGTGGCGCTCGGGATTGGCCGGTCCGGTCCGACTTCCTTGATGCGTTCCTGGATCGACAGCACGCCGGCGCGGATGATCTCGACCTCCGCCGCGAGGCCGGTCGAGAGCGTGTAGCGCCGCGCATGTCGCAGCCTCGCGCGCTCGCGCCGCGCCGCTCTGTTGAGCGAGATATGCGTGATCGAGATCGCGAAGATGCCGAGGATCAGCAGCAGAAATGCCAGGAAGCCCAGGATCCGCATCTTGGTGAACCAGGCATGGCCCTGCATACCGGCCTGTGCCACCGCCGGCTTCGCCCAGATGCCGAGCCCCTGGTTGCGCGCCGTCGTCTCCGCCGCGTCATATTTCGCGTCGAGCGCCTTCGCCGCATCGGGCGAGGGACCGACGCGATAGACCGCCGCCTGTCCGCCTGAGAGCTGCTTCTCGCCGAGATCGTCGGCGCCCCTCTGGCACTGGCCGAGCAGGTCGCCGTCCGGTGTTTTGCCGAAGATCGTGCAATTGACCTTCTGGCTTGCGATCAGCGTGTTTAACGCAATGCGCGAATCAGGTCCGGATTTCTCGCTGATTCCGGGTGCCGCGATTCCGAAGATCCGGACCGTGTATTGGCCGATTTTCAGCCGGTCGCCATCGATGGTGGTCGGGGTACCCTCGACGGTCGGCGGGACGAGCGGGGCGAGGGAGGATTGATCGACCTCCGGCACCGGCACGGCGGGCGGGGGCGGCTGCGTGCCCTTGGTGTCCTTCGCATCTGCGGAAACGGCGAATAATGCCGAAAAGACAAAAGAATAGATGGCGATGCGAAGCTTGCGATTCGGCATAAGCGTCCCTTCCAATTCGCCCCCTCGGCGTCCGTAGACTCCCCGGGGCGAGGTGTCAAATCCCAATTCCGTCGCAGGGTCGGGCTGGCTGGACACAGCCTAGCGGCTCGGGTATTTATTTTGAATGAACGTTCAATTATTGAATGATCATTCAAAATAATTCGACGCTTGGAGAGGCTGGCTGGCAATGGCTGAAACCTACGACGCAATCGTCATCGGCGGCGGGCATAACGGCCTCACCACCGCCGCCTATCTCGCCAAGGGCGGCGAGAAGGACGGCAAGAACAAGCTCAAGGTCCTGGTGCTCGAGCGCTACAAGAAGGTCGGCGGCGCGGCGATGTCCGAGGAGATCTATCCCGGCTTCACCTATTCGACCTGCTCCTATGTCTGCTCGCTGCTGCGGCCGGAGATCTTCCGCTTCCTCGATCTGCCGCGGCATGGGCTGCAGGTGATCCCTTACGAGATCAACTCGTCGCCCAATCCCGAGGGCGAGGGGATCGTCACCTATAAGGATCACGACCGCACGCGCGAGAGCCTGCGCCGGCATTCGGTGAAGGATGCCGAGGCCTACGATCACTATGCGGCGGAGATCAGCCGGCAGTGCCGGTTCATCAAACCCTTGCTGCTCACGACGCCGCCGGACCCGACCCAGCTCAATCCCTTCGCGCAGAATCGCATCAATCCTTGGGGCAAGCGTGAGGACCTCGATGGACTCCTGAAGATCGCCGCGGAATTCGGCCGCATGGGCGAGAAGGAGATGTACGAGATCATCCGTTTCTGGACCATGTCGATCGGCGATTTCCTCGATGAGTATTTCGAGCATCCGCGCTGGAAGGGATTCTCGGCGGCCTCCTCGATCATCGGCACGGCCTTAGGCCCATATTCGCCGGGCACCGCTTATGTGCTGCTGCATCACTATATGGGCGAGGTCGATGGCCAGATCGGCGCCTGGGGTTTCGCGCG
>DASYDA010000073.1:0-6979 GCA_036499865.1 Dongiaceae bacterium
CGCGATGCCGGCGCCCTGGTGACCACGATGAAGGGCATGTTCTACGAATGGGTGCGCGATCTCGCGACCCTGAAGACGCTCTATGCCGAAATCGGCAAGGAGCTGCCGCCCGGCCTGACCTTATAAGGCTGCCGTTCTTTAGTCCGGCATCTCCGGATCCCGCTGCACCGGCGCGGGGGCGTCGGCGAAGCTGCCAGTCTTCTCGGGGAGTTCCGCGGGCTTCAGCCCCATGCGCCGGCAGATGCCGAGCGTCAGGTCCGCGCGGTTCAACGTGTAGAAGTGAAAATCGGTGACGCCCTCGGCCTGCAAGGCGCGGCATTGTTCGGTCGCCACCATGGCGGCCATCAGCTTGCGCGTGTCCTGGTCGTCATCGAGGCCTTCGAAGAGATCGTGCAGCCAATCCGGCACGGCCGTGCCGCACATCGTGCTGAAGCGAACCACCTGTGCGAAGTTGGTCACCGGCAGGATGCCGGGGATGATCGGCGCGTTGATCCCGGCCCGCCGCACGCGTTCCAGGAAGCGCAGATAAGAATCGTTGTCGAAGAAATACTGTGTGATGGCGCGGCTGGCGCCGGCATCGAGCTTGCGCTTCAGGTTGTCGAGATCGGCGCCGGCGGACATCGCCTGCGGATGGGTCTCGGGATAGGCGGCGACGCTGACCTCGAAATTCGCGACGGTCTTGATGAAGGCGACAAGGTCGGCGGCATAGGCAAGTCCGTCGGGTGCGGTCGCGGAAGATGCGCTTCCTGCGGGCGGATCGCCGCGCAAGGCCAGGATGTGACGCACGCCGGCCGCCCAATACTGCTCCAGCAGCCGCGTGATCTCGGCGCGGCCATGGCCGACACAAGTCAAGTGCGCCGCCGGATGCAGATGGGTCTCGGCGACCATGCGGCGGACGGTTCCGAAAGTGGCGTCGCGGGTCGAGCCGCCGGCCCCATAGGTGACCGAGACGAATTCGGGCAGCAGAGGCTCCAGCGCCTTCACCGTCGTCCAGAGCTGCGCCTCCATCTGCGGATTCTTCGGCGGAAAAAATTCAAAACTGACGCGGGGAAGTGCCGCCACTTTCCGCTTCGGCCCATCGAATCTCCGGAGCTTGCGTTCGTTGAGAAAGTGCATCCCTCACGTCCCACCACAAGGCGTGAAATCGACGAAAATAGTCGGTTTCAGGCTAATGAGGGCCAAGGTAACACGGGCGGCGGGGCCTATCCAGCTTGGATATTGTACCGTTCGCCGAGCCACGGAAATGCCGCGGGCGGAGTGAGGTTTCAGCGGTAACGATACGACGCGATCATCGACCGCCTTGCGAAAACCCGACCGAGACCCGAGATTGCTTGAAAGCACAATCGCGCAGCGGCCGCGGCGCCGATCCGATGGGCGACCCACCGAAGGAGATCTGGAATGAGTGTTGAGATCGTTCTGTGCAATCCGGTCCGTACCGCGATCGGCAGCTATAACGGCACGCTGAAAGGCACGCCTGCGACGGAACTCGGCGCTGCGGTCGTCCGCGAGACGCTGAAGCGCGCCGGCCTCAAGGCGGATGCCGTCGGCAGCGTCATCATGGGCAACGTGATCCAGGCCGGAAACAAGATGAATCCGGCGCGCCAGGCGGCGATTGGCGGCGGCGTTCCGGTCGGCGTGCCCGCCATGACGGTGAACCGCGTCTGCGGTTCCGGCGCGCAGGCCGTGGTCAGCGCGGCCCAGCAGATCGTATCCGACGAGATCGAGGCGGCGATCGCAGGCGGCATGGAGAACATGGATCGCGCGCCCTATCTCATGGATGGGGGACGCTGGGGCTATCGCATGGGGCCGGCCGAAATTCACGACAGCATGCTGCGCGACGGGCTGAACGATGCTTTCGCGGATCAGCATTCGGGCTGGATCACCGAGGATCTCGTGACCAAGGCGCAGCTCTCCCGGGAGGCGCAGGACCGGTTCGCCGAGCGTTCGCAGAAGCGCTTCGCCGCGGCGCAGGCCGCCGGGCATTTCCGCGACGAGATCGTCGGCATCGAGATCAAGGGGAAGAAGGGCACCGAAGTCTTCGACAGGGACGAGGCCCCGCGCCCCGACACCACCTTCGAAATTCTTTCCAAATTGCGGCCGGCCTTCCGCAAGGATGGCACCGTCACCGCGGGGAACGCGCCGGGGCTCAACAGCGGCGCCGCCGCGATGATCGTGGCGAGCCGCGCCTTCGCCGAGAAGAACAAGCTTCAGCCCGCCGCCCGTCTGGTCGCCTATGGCATTGCCGCGGTCGAGCCCGGCATGTTCGGACTAGGTCCGGTCCCGGCGATCAAGCGCATGCTGCAACGTGCCGGCTGGAAACTCGGCGATATCGAGCGTGTCGAGATCAACGAGGCTTTCGCGGCGGTGCCCCTGGCGGTGGCGCAGGAACTCGGATTGTCCGAAGACGTCATCAATGTCGAGGGCGGCGCCATCGCGCACGGCCATCCGATCGGGGCGACCGGCGCGGTGCTGACCACGCGGCTGCTGCACAGCATGAAGCGGGACGGCCTGAAGCGCGGAATCGTCACCATGTGCATCGGCGGCGGGCAGGGCATCGCGCTCGGACTCGAGATGCTCTAGCTAGCCGATTGCTCGGCTCAGCGGCGCCAAAGGTTGCCGCGGGCTCGGCCATGTTCCAAAGCGCGGTTGGGGGCCAGGAAGTCCGCACCGACCGAAACCAGCTTGCCGTCCGGCGCGGCGTCGAAACTTTCGAAAGCGACGGCGCTGGTCCTAGTATCTGTCCAAAATCTTTTTGAAGTCTTTCAAGTGCTCCGCGACAGCGGGATCGACGTTGGGTGCGCCGATGCGGGCATCGAGCAACGCGTCGAGTACCGGGTGTACCTCGCGGAACTGCATCTGGAATTGAAACGAGCCGATATAGGTGCGCAGCCGATCGTTGGGAACCGCGGCGGCGCGCCGGGCCAACTCCTGCATTTCCTCGGTGGACCAGAACTTCACTTGCGCCGTCTCGTCCGCGCTGCCCATGGAGTTCGCGGCCAGCCCAATGGCGTCGACGGCTTGCTCGAAGCGCTGACCCTTCATGCGGAAAACGATATCGACGGCTTCCTGCCGGAACTTCGCATCGCCGCAGCCCACAATGGTCAACAACGCCGCCACGCTGTCGCGACCCAGATCGGATCGCTGGTCCAGCACACGTTTCGCCTCGGTTCGCCTCGCCTCCGGATAAGGCCCGCGAATTTTTGCCAGGATATACCGCAGCGCCCGATAATTGTCTGGATCCGCGGCTATGTATTCTCCGACAATAAGCGTGGCCAGAGAGTCTTTCGCGAATTCCGGATCGGCGGGCTCGAATGCATTGAGCGCACTGGCGGCGTCGTGCAGCAGGTCGGCATCCGAGGATGCAAGACCACGCACGAGCGCCGGCTTCGCGAAATCCAAGCCGGACGTTCGGATCGCATAAAGTGACCGATATCCCAAGCGCACCAGCCGAGGATCGGGATCCTCCAGCACCTCGGCGACGAAATTGTGGAGGCTGTCGATTGCGCGCGGATCACGATTCGCGCGCAGGAAATCCAGGTAGGCCTCAGTCGCCTGGCGCGCAGTTGTCGGATCGCGCAACAGCGGCAAGAACGCTGTAAGAGTTTCCTGCGTATGGGCCGGGTCTGCGGCGATCTCTTGCTGGGGAAGAGCTAAGGCTGTCGCATAGAAAGCCGCGGCCGTGGCGATCGGCGGCGGCTGTTGCTTTGCGTCGCCTGGCGTCGCGGCATTTGGATTCTGTTTGCTGGCGACGACGATGCGGCCGAGCAGGCGGTCCTTGCCGTCGATCCGCTCGAGAAACTCCCAGGCGGCTCCGCGAAAGTCCTTCGGCAATTGCTGCCGCAGTGGCGCATCGTCGGATTCCCCCTCGCGCAAGACCAGTGCGTCGCCGGCCGGCGCCTGGCGGGTCTCCACGAAACAGGTATTGGGCCGGCCGAGGGAAAGCAGGCGCAGATAGCTTTTGAGTTGAGGCGGCTGGCCGCAGAACTGTGCGCCTTCACCCTTGCGAAAGACCCGCCAATAGGTCTTTTCCGGGTTGGTGATCGCAATCGCGTAGCCGGTCTGCAGAAGCAGAAGCTCGCAACGTTCCCAGCAACCGCGATCGAGGCCGTTTGCCACGCCTTGCGCGGAATCTTCCTTGCTCAGCCACGAATCCTCGATGACCACTATGTCGTGCGCTTTCGTCGGTTTCGCGAACGGGTAGATGGTCAATCCTTCGGCGACATTTGCATTATTATGCGCGCGTTGGATCTCGGTGATCGTGTGGGCGGTCCGGAATCCCAGCGGGACGATCATCAGCAGCACAGCCCCTAGGGAATATCCCAGGCGGTTTCGCAGGAAACCGAAGATGAATACACCGATCGGCCCCGCAGTCGCAGCTAACACCAGAAGCGGGACCATGAAAGCGAGCAGCATGACCGGGACCCGCAAGAACGGCGCGAATCCCAGGGCCGCGAGGCCGAGCGCCAGTACAAAGCCGATCATGACATCGCGCCAGAACCGCCATGTCCTTACGGTGGCGCGCAAGCCCTGCACGGGTCCGGCAGGCGTCGTTCCGGAGAGCCCGATGAACCCGGCGGTTTCCGTCCGGGGTTCGGCGGACACTTGCAACACGTGGACCAGGCAGGTCAGCGAAACTGCCAGGAATGCGACCGACAACAGACAATAGACCAAGGCCAGGCCGTCGAAGACATCGAAGAAATACAAGATCCGTGTGGCGTCGTTACAGGCGATGCTGGTGCAGAGAGCGCCGAGACTGAGATAGATGATGGAGGCGGGTCTTCGACGCTGCGGCAACGCTACGAAACCGGCCCGGTGTGCCATGAAAAGTCCGGTCCAAGCCGCCGCCCAGGCAAATCCGATGGAGATGGCGAACGGCACGAGATCCATTACGCTGAACCGCGACGGTGCCGACAGTCCAATGAAGGGGTTGCCGATATTGGCGGCTTTCAAGATCGTCATGGCCAACCCATAAAGCGCCGCGATAGCCATGATGTAGCCTAGCCATCGGTCGGCGGGATGGCGGCGCCGACCCAACACGAGGCGCGCGCAGACAATCCCTCCGCTGATCGGCAGAACAAGGCCGAACCAATATCCGACCTGAGCGAAGAGGTCGCGGTCGTTGCCGTAAGGGTGGAACGCCCAAAGGACAGTGGAGACCATCGTCATCACGTATCCGGCCAGCAGGACCGCCCATATCGTTTCTCGCCACAGCGACCGCAGAAGCAGGATCGCTTCGCGTGGGCTGGGAAAGGCGTAAGGTCGCTGGAACGCGGCGCCAATGAATGCGAGACCGAGGCCGCCCGTCAAAAACTCCCCGGCTTGAACGAGGATCCATTGGGTGGGGTGGGGCCGAAGGCCGGGGTTAAGAAAGTTCGATAGCGCCCTCAGAACGCCAATCGTCCAAAGCTGGGGCGACCAATTGGCCAAAAGGAACAGCAGCACCAACGTGATGCCGAAACCCAGCGGCAATTTCCTGACGCCCAACATCCATTGCCCCGCGTTTCCCCCTCGAAAAGGATGCCACAGATGCAGGATCGATGCACAACTTTTCCGCTATCACCGCGCCTCATGCGCGATCATCGGTGATCGGCAAGCTTCCGCACTGCATCGACCGGATCGCTGTCCCGCCAGATACTCGGTTCCGGCGCTAGGAAGTCGGCGCCTGAGCGCGCGAGTGCCTTGCCGAGGGAGGGATCGATGGCGCCGAAGGCGACGCAGGGCACAGTCATGACTTCGCCCCACCAGGCGATGACGTTCTCGGTTTCCGGCGCGGCCAGATCGAAGCCGATATAGTCGGCGTCGGCTTCTGCGATCTCCATTGCCGCGTGGCGCTCGGCGGCGCAGAGCACGCCAACCACGGCATCAGCGCCAAGGATTTTCCGCGCATGGCGATAGGCACGGAGCGCGCTGTCGGTGTCTCGGACCCGGAGGTCAAGATGCGCGCCATCGGCATTCAACTGCTTCGCCAGTTCTGGCCTGCCATCCAGAAGCGCTGCGGCGTCGCGTCGCTGCACGGCTTCGATGAGCGGATCGGCAATGGCGGAGAGCGCCTCATCGGTGCAGCCTTCAGGCGCCGCGATCAGCACGCAGGCAATGTCCGCGGCGTCGAAGGCGGCTTCGAGCTTCGGCAGGAAATCGCGCAAGAGAACGCCGCCCGAAACCAGTTCGGGCGGCGTCGTGAGATAGAGTTGGCAGCGTGCGGGATCGGCGATCGCCGTTACTCCTTGCCTTGATAGATCTTGATGATCGAATCCAGCATCTGCAGCGCTTCCTCGCGCGGCCGCTGGAAGGTGTTGCGGCCGATGATCGAGCCGTTGCCGCCGCCATCGCGGATGCCGCGCACCTCGTCGTAAAGGCCGTTCAGATCCTTGGCCGCGCCGCCCGAGAAGACCACGATGCGCCGGCCGTTGAAGCAGGCTTGCACCACATGCCGGATGCGAGCGGCCATGGAAGAGATGTCGATCTTTTCCTTCTCGTAGACCTTCTTCGCTTCCGGCTGCTCGAGGAAGGTTGTCGGCGGCTTCACCTTGATGATATGGGCGCCGAGCAGGGCGGCCATATGCGCGGCATAGGCGCAGATATCCATGGCGGTCTCGCCGTCCTTGGAGAGGGCGTCGCCGCGGGGATAGGACCAGACCACCACCGCGAGGCCGGCGGCCTTGGCTTCCTCGGAAAGCTCGCGGATTTCCTCCATCATCTCGAAGGCGTAGTCGGAGCCGGGATAGATGGTGAAGCCGATCGCGGAACAGCCGAGGCGCAGCGCGTCATTGACCGAACCGGTCACCGCCTGATCCTTGTTCCGGGCGAGGCTATTCGAGCTGTTGACCTTGAGGATGGTGGGAATGGCGCCGGCGAAGCTGTCGGCGCCCGCTTCGATCATGCCGAGCGGCGCCGCAAAGGCCGAGAGGCCGGCATCGACGGCAAGCTGGAAGTGGTAATGCGGATCATAGGCCGGCGGGTTCGGCGCGAAGCTGCGCGC
>DASYDA010000074.1:0-5915 GCA_036499865.1 Dongiaceae bacterium
GGCGCCGACCAGGGGGGCGAGGTCCGTCTTGTTGATGACCAGGAGATCCGAACGCGTGATCCCCGGGCCGCCCTTGCGGGGGATCTTGTCACCGGCGGAAACGTCGATCACGTAGAGCGTGATGTCGGCCAGTTCCGGCGAAAAGGTGGCGGAGAGATTGTCACCGCCGGATTCCACGAAGACGATCTCGAGCTGGGGAAAGCGTGCCGAAATCTCATCGACGGCGGCGAGGTTGATCGAGGCGTCCTCGCGGATCGCGGTGTGCGGGCAGCCGCCGGTCTCGACGCCGATGATGCGATCGGCCGGAAGCGCGCCGGAGCGCGTCAGGAAGGCCGCGTCCTCGCTGGTATAGATGTCGTTGGTGATGGCGGCGATGTCATAGCTGTCGGCGAGACAGCGGCAGAGCCGCTCGACCAAGGCGGTCTTGCCAGAGCCGACCGGGCCGCCGATGCCGACGCGCAGCGGCGAGGTGAATGACGGAACCGAGGTTGGGTGGGAAACGGTCATGAGCGGAACAGCCTCGTATATTGGGTTTCATGGCGCATGCTGCAGAAATCGACGCCCCATGCCGCCGAGCCGAGATCCGCGAACGGTACCATCTCAAGCGCATCGACGATCACGGGCAGGCGCTCTCCGAGCGCGGCCAGGCAGACGAGGCCGTCGCTTTGCCCGATCGGCATCAGCCGCAAGGCGGCGGAGATGAGATTGGCGGCGAAGGCCTGGAGATAGGCCAGCATGGCGGGCCGAAGCGCGATGCCGGCCAAAGCGGCGGCGGCGGCGAAGCAGACGCAGTAGCTCGGCTCGACGCCGGGCGCGGTCAAGCGCTGGATCGGCGCGGCGGCGGCGAGGTCCGGCCATCCGGCGCGGAGCGCCTTCAGAAAGGCGCGGCCCTGCGCCAGGGATTCCAGCGCCAGCTCCGCGGTCCCCCGCAAGGCGGCGGCCTGTTCGGCGATCTCCAGGAAACGATCGGGATCGTCGGGCACGGTGGCGCGATGGGCTTCGCGCAACAGGATCGCATCGCTGCGCACGCCGCCGAAGTAAAGCATGCCCTCGATCCAGCCGATCAGATCCGCCCCGCTCCGCAGCGTGCCGGCCTCGACGGCATATTCCAGCCCATGCGAATAGGAATAGCCGCCGACCGGAAAAGCCGGCGACAGCCAGGCCTGCAGCAGGAGCAGCCCACGCTCGCGATCGGCCCGGCCGGGGCAGATCGCGTCAATGTGCATGGCCGCCGATGCCGACTTGGCCATAAGCGCCGCCTTCGGGATGGAACGGCGCTTCCAGCGCATGCACCGTGGCGCCGAGCTGCCGCAACATGGATTCCAGCACCGAATCGAAAACGATCCGCAAATGGCGGTCGTCCAGGATTTCCGCCGCGACATGGCGATTGCCGATATGCCAGGCGAGGCGCGCCAGCGCTTTCGCATCCTCGGCCGTGGTTTCCAGGAGAAGCTCGGCGGCGGCGATGACGCGGATGAATCCGCCCTCCGACAGACGCAAGCCGTCGCCGTCGGCGAGACGAACCGGCCGCGGCAGGTTCAGCAGCAAAGCCTCCCCGGAATCCGTCGTCATCTGGCCGCGACGGCGGCTGCGATCCGCATAACAGAGCGTGACCGAGCCCGATTCGGCCTCGCGTGGCCAATCCCCTACCTTATGCCATGCCATCGCCTGTCGCATCCGGCTCGCCACTCAGAACAGGAAATAGCGCTGCGCCATCGGCAGGACGCTCGCCGGCTCGCAGACCAGCAATTCGCCGTCCGCGCGCACTTCATAGGTTTCCGGATCGACCTCGATCGCCGGCATCGCGTCGTTGAGACACATATCCTTCTTTCGCACTGTGCGCGTGCCGGAGACCGCGATGAGTTCCCGTTTCAAATCGAGGCGCTCCCCAATACCGCATTTCAAAGCCGTATGGCTCACGAAGGTGACGCTGCTCGCCTGCAAGGCCCGGCCGAAACCGGCGAACATCGGCCGGTAATGCACCGGCTGCGGCGTCGGGATCGAGGCATTGGGATCGCCCATCGGCGCCGCCGCGATCATGCCGCATTTTAGCACGAGATCGGGCTTCACGCCGAAGAAAGCCGGATTCCACAGCACCAGATCGGCGAGCTTGCCGATCTCGATCGAGCCCACGGCATGCGCCATGCCGGCCGCCAGAGCGGGGTTGATGGTGTATTTGGCGACATAGCGCTTCACCCGCGCGTTGTCGCTTTCCGCCGTGTCGCCGGGGAGCGCGCCGCGCTGTGTCTTCATCTTATGCGCGGTCTGCCAGGTGCGGATGATCACCTCGCCCACCCGGCCCATCGCCTGGCTGTCCGAGGACATCATGCTGATGGCGCCGAGATCGTGCAGGATATCCTCGGCGGCGATGGTCTCGCGGCGAATGCGGCTCTCGGCGAAGGCGACATCCTCGGGGATGCGCGGATCGAGATGATGGCAGACCATCAGCATGTCGAGATGTTCGTCGAGCGTGTTGACGGTGAAGGGCCGGGTCGGGTTGGTGGAGGACGGCAGCACGTTCGGCAGACCGCAGACCTTGATGATGTCCGGCGCATGGCCGCCGCCGGCGCCCTCGGTGTGGAAGGCATGGATCACGCGATCCTTGAAGGCGGCGATGGTCGCTTCGACGAAACCGGATTCGTTCAGCGTGTCGGTGTGGATGGCGACCTGCACGTCCATCTCTTCGGCGACCGTGAGGCAGCAATCGATGGCGGCGGGCGTGGTGCCCCAATCCTCATGCAGCTTGAGGCCGCACACGCCCGCCTCCACCTGCTCGCGTAAAGCGCCCGGCAGCGACGCGTTACCTTTGCCGAGCAAACCGATATTGACCGGCAGACCTTCCGCGGCCTGCAGCATGCGCCCGATATGCCAGGGGCCGGGCGAACAGGTGGTGGCGTTGGTGCCTTCCGCCGGGCCGGTGCCGCCGCCGATCAGCGTGGTGACGCCGGAATAGAGCGCCTCCCAAGCCTGTTGCGGGCTGATCATATGGATATGGGCATCGATGCCGCCCGCCGTCACCAGCCGACCCTCGCCGGCGATGATCTCGGTGCCAGGTCCGATGACGATGCCGACGCCGGGCTGGGTATCGGGATTGCCCGCCTTGCCGATGGCGGCAATGCGGCCGTCACGGAGGCCGATATCGGCTTTGACGATGCCCCAATGGTCGATGATGACGGCGTTGGTGATGACGGTGTCCATCGCGCCTTCGGCACGGCTGCGTTGGGACTGGCCCATGCCGTCGCGGATCACCTTGCCGCCGCCGAACTTCACCTCCTCGCCGGGAATGGCGGCGTCGCTCTCGATCTCGATGAAGAGATCGGTATCGGCCAGCCGCACGCGATCGCCCACGGTCGGGCCATAGGTGACGGCGTAAGTGTGGCGATCCATCCGATAGGCCATGGTCCGTTCCTATCTCTCGAGCTTTCCGGCGACCGCGCCCGTGAAGCCGTGAATGACGCGGTCGCCGCCGATCTTCACCAGGCCGATTTCGCGCGACTGGCCGGGCTCGAAGCGCACCGCGGAGCCGGCCGGGATATCGAGGCGGAACCCGCGCGCGGCGACGCGGTCGAAGTCCAGGGCCATGTTGGTCTCGGCAAAATGATAATGGCTGCCGACCTGAATCGGCCGGTCGCCGCGATTGGCCACCAGCAGGCGCAAGGTCTCACGACCCTGATTGAGTTCGATTTCGCCGGCACGCGGCAGTATTTCACCCGGAATCATGTCTGCCTCACCGGATCGGCTGATGGACGGTGACCAGCTTGACGCCGTCCGGGAAGGTCGCTTCGACCTGGATGTCGTGGATCATCTCGGGAATACCCTCCATCACCTGGTCGCGCGTGAGGACGCCGGCGCCGTCACGCATCAGTTCGGCGACGCTGCGGCCGTCGCGGGCACCCTCGACGACGAAATCACTGATCAGGGCCACCGCCTCCGGATGGTTGAGCTTGCGACCGCGTTCCAATCGCCGTCGCGCCACCATCGCCGCCATGGCGATCAGCAGCTTGTCCTTCTCGCGTTCGGTGAGACGCATGCTCTCGGTTCCTCAGTGCAGCCAGAAGCTCGGCAGGCGCGGGGAAAGCGAACGGGCCGCCGCCCGCATCGCTACCCATGCCGCCGCGAAAGACGAGCGCAGGAGATGCGCTTCCGGCGCCAGCCAGCGCATCACCAGCACGCCGTTCACCAGCGTCGCGCCGCAGCGCAGATCCGACGGCGCGGCATTGGCGAGGCTGCGCGCGAGTTCGAGATGACCGGCGGCGTCCGGCCCGGCATGCACAAGCATGGCCGCGGCTTTTGCGCCATCGAGCCCGGCGGCATGGCTCAATGCCGTGCGCAGAACGTCATCCTCGGCATGACAGCGATCGGACCAGATCAGGCGGCCATCCCGTCGCACTGACCAGGCATCGTGGACCAGGCCATGATCCAGGGTCTCGCCCGATGCCGAACGCCCGAAGACCAGGATTTCCCCGGCGAGAACCGCGGCATCGGCGTGAATGTCGATCCGGTTGTCACGGCGCAATCGCGCGCCGTTAAAGAGAATGGTCTCCTGGGGCAGCCATTCGAGCCAGCCGCCCGCCGCGGCCTCGAGAGCGATCTCGATCCGCGTTTCGCCCGATCCCGCGCGATAAAGTTTCTCCGCGGCCTGCGCCACGGCCATCGCTTGCGCATCCGGCCCAACCGAAATCCCGATCTTCATCCGGTCGCCGCCGGTGAACCCGCCGCAGGTCGCGGTGAGTGCCGCAACGGGAAGATCCATGCCGCAGGTTTCCGGAAACAAGGCGCGCAAGGGTGCCGCCTGGAAAAGCTTCGCAAGGCGTGTCGCGCCCGCCGCGCCGGTCGCATCGAAAGCGAGTTCCAGAATTCCATTCATCGCCGATCAGATTCCCCATACCGGAGCGGCGCCGTGGCTTCCGCCACGACGCCGACCAGCAACCGCAACGAAGGGGTCTTGCCTCCGTAGACGCTTGTCTCACCTGTTTAACCGCGCGTCGTTGACCGACGCGCCTGTCTCATGGAGCAAGAAGAATGCCAGCAGGCCATGCGGGAAAAATCCGCGAGAATCCGCGCTTGCGCTCACCGAGGACACAATGCGTGTGATCGTAAATTGTGCAGCCACCAAGGCGCTGCACAATTTCTAACCTCGTTTTTAATGTTCGGTGATGCCGCTGGTGAGCTTCGCGGCGAGCGAGGCGGAGAGGAAACGATCGATGTCGCCGTCGAGCACGCCCTGGCTATCGCTGGTTTCGACCTCGGTGCGGAGGTCCTTCACCATCTGATAGGGCTGCAGCACGTAAGAGCGGATCTGGTGGCCCCAGCCGATATCGGTCTTCTGCGCCTCGATCGCCGCCGAGGCTTCCTCGCGTTTGCGGAGTTCCGCCTCATACATGCGCGCCTTCAGCATATCCATCGCCATGGCGCGGTTGCGGTGCTGCGAGCGGTCGGCCTGGCAGGAGACCACGATGCCGGTCGGGATATGGGTGATGCGGATGGCGCTGTCGGTCTTGTTGATGTGCTGGCCGCCGGCACCCGACGCGCGGAAGGTATCGACCTTCAGGTCCTTGTCCAGGATCTCGATCTGGATGTCGTCGTCGATCACCGGATAGACCCAGACCGACGAGAAGGAGGTGTGGCGGCGCGCGTTGGAATCGAAGGGCGAGATGCGCACCAGCCGGTGCACGCCGGATTCCGATTTCAGCCAACCATAGGCGTTGGGACCCTTGATCTCGAGGGTGGTCGATTTGATGCCGGCTTCCTCGCCGGCGCTCTCTTCCAGCCACTCCACCTTGTAGCCGTGCTGCTCGGCCCAGCGCACATACATGCGCAGCAGCATCTGCGCCCAATCCTGGGCCTCGGTGCCGCCGGCGCCGGCATGGACTTCGAGATAGCAATCGTTGGCATCGGCTTCGCCCGAAAGCAGG
>DASYDA010000075.1:0-10408 GCA_036499865.1 Dongiaceae bacterium
TTTCAGCGAGTATTCGATCAAAGCTTCGCGCTATCCGAAGTACGACAACAAGATGTTCATGATCCCAATCGATCTCATGAGTCTGCAGCCGGAATATAATCTCGATCACATCAAGGAAGCCGGCCTCGACGCCGAGAACACACCGGCGGACGGCAAGACCTTGCTGGAATGGGCGGAGAAACTGACCAAGCGAGACGGCGACAAGGTCACCCGTTCCGGCATCCTGATGACCGGCTCCGGTGTGCAGCCGACCGTGACCTGGGGCATCATCGCCGAGCAGATGGGGTTCCAGCGCGCGAGCGACGATCTGAAGACCGCTTGCGTCAATCCCGATGCCGGCAAAGCCGCGATGCAATATATTCTCGATCTCTTCGACAAGCAGAAGGTCTCTACCCGCGACGTGACCGATCGCTACAAGGCGTTCGGCAACGGCGAGGGCTCGATCTTCTGGACCGGTCCTTGGACCCTGAACGGCTATATGCAGCAGAAACTGCCGTTCAAGACCGCGCTCTTCCCGAAGATCGGCGACAAGCATGTCACCTATTTCGAGATGGGCGGCATGGAGCTTTATACCCAGCAGGATACCAGCCGTTACGAAGCCACTATGCAGGCGGTGAAATGGCTATCGGACAACAGTTTCCTCTGGACCACGATCGGCCGCGGCGCCTCGCCGCGGAAATCGATCCTTAATCGCCCGGATTACAAGACGGCCGGGCATCCCTGGTCGGTCCGGGGCGCCTTCGTCGATGGAATGGAGTTCGCGACGGTAGGCGAGGTCCCGGTCGTCAACGGGCCGAACTTCACGATCTATAACGGCGGAAACTTCCTGGCCAAGACGCTGGAAGGCGTCTGGGTCGGCCAAACCAAGATAGACGACGCCATGGCCGCGCTTCAGCAGCAATGGCAGGCTGATCTCGACGAAGGCTGAACATGTCCGGGGCCTGCCTCAAAATGCAGGCCCCGTTGACGGCGGCACTGAGAGAACGGCAGGCATGACCGATATTCGTATCAAAGGAGGAACGGCGACGAATGGGGCGGAGATCCGGCCGGTCGACTGGATCGCATACTTCTTCGTCGGCCTGTTCGCTCTGCCGTTTTTCCTGTTCAACATCCTGCCCGTCCTGTTCGGCGGCTACGTCGCCTTCACGCGATGGAGCATCATCGGCAAACCGAAATGGGTGGGTTTAGACAATTTTACCGCCGCCTTCAGGGATCACTGGGTCGCGGTCGCCTTTCAGAATGTCCTGCTTTACGGGATCATCATCGTTCCTTGCGTGACCGTGCTTGCGCTTCTGTTCGCACTGTTCGTCAACCAGCGCTATCCGCTCTCTTCGCTTGCGCGAACGTTATTCTTCGCGCCGAACGTCGTCTCCGCGACGGTGATCGGCCTAGTCTGGGTCTGGCTTCTGGATACACAATACGGACTGCTGAACCACTATCTGTCTTTTTTCGGAATCACCGCCGTTCCTTGGCTGACCTCGACCCGTTGGGCGTTGATCGGCGTCAGCATGGCCTCGATCTGGTGGGATCTCGGCCTCGCTTTCGTGCTGTTCCTGGCCGCGTTGCAGGACATTCCGCGCGACATCACCGAAGCGGCGACGGTCGATGGCGCCAACCGGGTTCGACGGTTCTGGCATGTCACTCTGCCGCATCTCCGTCCCGTGCTCAGCATGGTCGTCACTCTGCAGATGATCTCGACGCTCCGGATCTTCAGCCAGGTCTATGTCATGACCAATGGCGGCCCCGCGGGATCGTCGTCCTCGCCGATCTATCACATCTACAACACGGCGATCGTGCGCAACCTGTTCGGCTATTCCTCGGCCATCGGCCTGCTCCTCTTCATCCTCATCCTCATAGTGACCGCCGCACAACGCTTCGCGCTGCGGGAGCGGGTGTGATGGCGTCGGCAGCGAGCATGGTGGATCGTGGTCGTGCCTGGTTTGAGGAGCGGCGTCTCGGTCTCATCGATGTGCCGATCTGGTTGCTTGGCATGGGGGTCGCGATTCTCTGGGCCATGCCCTTCGTCTGGATGGTCTCGACCTCGTTCAAATATCCGCAGGATGTGATGACGGCGGGTATCGAATGGTTCCCGCATCGGGTGACCTTCGACAACTATCTGAAGGTGTTCGACTATCCGGTGGTGCGCTGGGGCATCAACAGCGTGATCCAGGCGGGCATATCGACGATCCTATGCGTTATTGCCGGTGCCATGGCGGGCTATGCCTTGGCGCGCATGCATTTTCCGGGAAACCGGTTGATCTTCGGGATCTTCCTTGCCTCACTGATGATCCCGACCGAGGTCTCGGTGGTGCCGATGCTGCTCGGCTTCATCAAGATCGGCTGGGCCAGCTCCTACCAGGCGCTCATACTGCCGACCATCGGCAACGTCTTCAGCGTCTACATCTTCCGACAGTTCTTCCTGTCTTTTCCGAGCGAGCTGGAGGAAGCGGCGCGCATGGATGGTGCCGGGCATTTCCGGCTGTTCTGGCTGATTGCCTTGCCGCTGGCGCGGGCGCCGCTGATCGCCGCCTCGGTGATCCTGTTCACCCTGAACTGGAACAATTTCCTCTGGCCGCTGCTGATCACTTTCGACGAAGACATGAAGACCCTGCCGGTCGGGATCGCCGCGTTCACCCCGGTGGTTGGTACCCACACCCAGCTCGAGGGATACAGCGTCGCCATGGCCGGCGTCACGATCCTCAGTCTGCCCAGCTTGCTGCTGTTCTTCGTCCTGCAGCGCTATTTCATCCAAGGCATCGCACAAGGAAGCGTCAAACAGTGACCACGTCGAACCATGCAACGACGTCGATGGAGCGGCAGCTGCACTTCATCAACAACGCCTTCGTGCAGCCGGCGGGCGGCCGCTGGTTCGAGACCATTGACCCCAGCACGGAAACGGTCCTGGCCGAGGTGGCGCGCGGCGATGCCGCAGATGTGGATCGCGCGGTGCATGCGGCGGAGGCGGCGCGACACGGCGCTTGGCGCAAGATGACTCCGGCGGCGCGCGGGCAGTTGCTGATGAAACTCGCCGACGCACTGGAGGCCCGCCGCGACGACATCGCCCGCATCGAAACACTAGACGTGGGCAAGCCCTTGAAGGAGTCCCGCGGTGATGTCGGCGGGGTCTGCGGCACCATACGCTACAACGGCGGCGCTGCCGACAAGATGGAAGGCGCCACCATTCCTCTCGGCCCGGATTTCATCGATTTCACCATGCTGGAGCCTTTGGGCGTCACCGCCCATATCGTGCCATGGAATTATCCGCTCGGCATGGTCGCGCGCTCCGTGGCGCCGGCTTTGGCGGCCGGATGTACGGTCGTGATCAAGCCGGCCGAACAATCGCCGCTGACGGCACTGCAATTCGCGGCAGTTTGCCGGGATGTCGGCTTCCCCGACGGCGTGGTGAATGTCGTCACCGGTTATGGCGAGGAAGCAGGGGCCGCACTCGTCTCGCATCCTCTGGTGCGGGGCATCACCTTCACCGGTTCGGTCGAGACCGGGCGCAAGGTCTATCTGGCAGCGGCTCAGGGGATCAAGCCGGTCGTGCTCGAGCTTGGCGGTAAGAATCCCATGATCGTGATGCCGGATGCGGATCTCGATCGTGCGACTTTCGACGCCGTCGATGGCGCCTTCGGCAATAGCGGGCAGGTCTGCTCATCCGCCTCCCGCCTGTTGTTGCACAAGTCGATCCGGGAGCCATTCCTCGATCGCCTCGCGGCCCATGCCGCCGGGCTCACCGTCGGCCCGGGCCTCGATGACCGCGATCTCGGTCCCGTGGTTTCGGACGAACAATACCTGAAGGTGACGGGTTACCTCGCCAGGGGCGAGGCCGAAGGGGCGCGGCTGCGCTTCGGCGGCGGCAGGCCGAAGGATCTCAATCGCGGCTACTTCGTCATGCCCGCGATCTTCGATCGGGTCAGGCCGGAACATGCGATCGCGCGCGAAGAAATCTTCGGGCCGGTCGCGGTGGCGATCGATTTCGAGACGGAGGAAGAGGCCGTTTCGCTGGCCAATGGGCTCGGCTACGGCTTGGTCGCGGGGGTCTACAGCCAGGACATTTCCCGCGCGATGAAATTCGCCCAACGAATCGAGGCGGGATCGATCTGGGTCAACGGATGGTTCATCGGCGGCGTTCAGGCGCCGACCGGCGGAATCAAGGACAGCGGGATCGGCCGCGAGCGCGGACTGCCCGGAATTCGCAACTATCTCAACATCAAGAACATCGGAATTCGCCTGTGATCTGAGGCCGCGTGGCGCCGGCCGGATCATCGACGATGCAGAAAGGAAAGTGAGTCAGTATGTCGAGCCTGAAGCCTTCTCCCATCAAGAACGTCGAACACTTCAACATCTTCAAGCACGAAGAGCATTGCGTAAACCAAATCGCTTCGCGCACGCTCAAGAACGGCGATATCGTGGCGGTCTTCAATGAAGAGCGCTTCCCCTACCACCACGACAGCGGCCAGACGCTTCTCGTCCGTTCCAAGGATGGCGGCAAGACCTGGAGCAAGCCAAAGGTGGTGCTGCCCTGGTCGCAGACCCAGGGCAACTGGGATTGCGGCATTTGCGAATTGCAGGACGGCACGCTGTTGGTCAACCTCACCATCACCGGATTCTTCAAGCGCGGCGTGAAGCCGACCCAGCCTTCCTGGAGCACCCATCCGCACACCAAGGAATGGGGCGACTGGACCTGGGCCTATAAGACCCAAGGCTGGCTCGGCACTTATGTCGTGAAATCGACCGATGGCGGCGAGACCTGGTCGGAACCGATCCCGGTCAATATTCGCCCCATGAAACACGGCGGCTGCCGCCTCGGCTGCTGGCAGTTGCCGAGCGGTTCGATCCTAATGGGTCTCTACGGGCGCATCCACGGTTATGAAGAGGAAGGCGAGGGCGAAAGCACGCGCTCGGCCCTGATGCGTTCCGACGATAACGGCGACAATTGGGAATATTTCTCGACCCTCGCTTATGATCCCGCCAGCATCATCGATTACGAGGAACCCGGCCTGGTTCAGCTCAAGGATGGTCGTTTGGTCTGCTTCCTGCGAACCCATGTCAATCCCAGCGGCGATGCCAGGAACATGGTGATGGTGGTTTCGGAAGACGAAGGCTTTTCCTGGTCGCCGCCGAAATGGACCAACATCTGGGGCTATCCGCCGGAACTGATTGCGCTGCAGGACGGCCGTTACCTGATGGTCTATGGTTATCGTCGGCCGCCCTACGGCGTGCGCGGTATTATCTCGGAAGACGGCGTCACCTGGGACGCGAAGAACGAATTCGCGATTCGCGAAGGCGGCGTTCCGGGCGCGACGGCGACCGAAACGCCGGGCTCCAGCCGCATGTCTCCGTCCTCCGGCAAAATCGCCGGCGGCGGCGTCGATTGGCACAATCCCGGCGTCTATCAGCATATCGGCTATCCGAGCGTCGCCCAGATGCCGGATGGAACCGTCGTCTGCTCCTATCACGAATGGAGCGACGATCCGAAACCGTTGCAATACGTGCTCTGCACGCGGTTCCGGGTCTGAGGAAACGGTGGTGGGCGCGATGGCGGAAAGATGCGGCGAAGGGGGAATCGGCGAAGCGCGCCGCATTCTCCACGCCGATCCCTATGCCTATTGCGCCCACCCGCATCTCGCGGCCGTCGCCGAGGATCGCTGGCTGTTGGTGTTCAACAGGTCGGTTCGCCGGAGCGTGATCCTGCATCCGCCGCAGGATCCGCTTTACCAGAATCTGCTGATGATCTCTCGGGACCAGGGAAGAACCTGGGGGCCGGCCGAGATCGTCCCGGCCTATGGCTGGAGCGGTGTGGAATGCGCCGGTCTCACTGCAACAACAAAGGGCAGGGTTCTGCTCAATCAATGGCGGTTCGACTGGTATCCGTCGCGACTGGCGCGGCGAACCAAGAATACGAATTCCCTCACTTGGCCGCGACAGTTGATGGGTGGCGTTGCGATGTCGCAGGAGCTCGATCGCTGGGCGCCCGATCCCGACGGTGTCGATGAACGGTTTCCCTGGGCGAGGGGCGGCGGCGAGACCTGGATGCATCTCTCCGATGACGGCGGCGAGACCTTTTCCCGATCCGCCCCGATCGACACTGCCGGTTACAGCGGCGGTTATGGCATGCGCGGCGCGGCGCAACTTCCCGACGGCGTGTTGGTGTTGCCGCTTTCCGACGTGCCGAATTATCGCCGGATCTTCGCCGTCCGCTCTACGGACGAAGGCGAGACCTGGTCGCCACCGATCCCGGTCGCGGAAGCGGCGGGACACGAATTTGAGGAGCCGGCACCCCTGGTACTCCCATCGGGGCGTCTTCTCCTGATGCTCCGCGACAATGCAAGCCGTATCCTGCATTCCGTGCATTCCGATGACGGCGGATGGACCTGGAGCACGCCGCTTGCGACCGGGATTCCCGATTATCCGGCGCATCTTGTGGCGTTGCGGGATGGCCGGATCGCCGCGGTCACCGGGTGCCGCCGGCCGCCTTATGGAATTCGCATCTACCTCTCCGACGATGGCGGCGCACGCTGGAATTCCGGACGGCCGATCGTTGTGCGCGATGATCTGCCAAACAAGGATCTCGGTTATCCGACCGCGGCTCTGCGGCGCGACGGTAGCCTATATGTCGCGTACTACGCGCAGGATACGGATGGCGTGACCAAGATCATGGCGGATATCGTCCGCGTCGAGGTGCCATGACGCGAATCAAGAAAAAGTCGGTGAGGGCTCATGTCACGCGTTGAACTGCAGGGAGTGAGCAAGCGCTTTGGCTTGGTCGAGGTTTTGCAAAATATCGACCTCGACATCGCTCATGGCGAGTTCGTGGTTTTCGTCGGCCCCTCGGGCTGCGGCAAATCGACTCTGTTGCGCCTGATCTGCGGCTTGGAACCGATCAGCGGCGGCCAGGTGCTGATCGACGGCAAGCCGATGCGCGGCGTGCCGCCGGCGAAACGGGGCGTCGCCATGGTTTTCCAATCCTACGCGCTCTATCCGCATATGACTGTCGCGGCCAATATGGGGTTCTCATTGCGCATGGCGGGCGTATCCTTGCGCGAGCGGGAGGAACGCGTGCGGAAGGCGGCGGCGATCCTTCAGCTCGATTCCCTGCTGCATCGTCTGCCGAAGGAGCTTTCCGGCGGCCAGCGCCAGCGAGTCGCGATCGGCCGTGCGATCGTGCGCGAGCCCGGCGTCTTCCTTTTCGATGAGCCGCTTTCCAATCTCGATGCGGAATTGCGTGTGCAGATGCGCCTTGAGCTGACGAAGCTTCATCGCCAGCTGGGGACGACCATGGTCTTCGTCACCCACGATCAGGTGGAAGCGATGACGCTGGCGAACCGCATCGTCGTCCTGCGTGGGGGTCGCGTCGAACAGATCGGAGCGCCGGTCGAGCTCTATGAGCGGCCGGTCAATCGCTTCGTCGCCGGCTTTATCGGAGCTCCGAAGATGAATTTCCTGAATGCCCGGATCGCCGGCGTATCTGGCGCCCGGGTAAGGCTGTCGATTGACGGCCTGGCGGATCTCCTCGAGCTTCCTCTCGCGCCCGGTCGGATTGCGGAAGGCGATGCCGTCACACTTGGGATCCGGCCCGAGCATCTGAGGGTCGGCTCGGTCGGCGCCGCGTCCTTGAGCGTAAATATCGAATTCGCGGAGCAGCTCGGCAGCGTCAGCCATCTTCATGCGCCCAATCACCCCGCCGGCCCACTGGTGGTCTGGCATGAAGGTGGCGGCGATTTGACCGGGCAGAGGCTGGACGTCTCGTTCGATCCCAGTCGCTGTCACATCTTTTCCAGCAGCGGCGACGCCATCTCTCGCTGACAACGAAAAATATTTCCAGGGGCCTGCATCATGACAGTTCAGAGCGATACTTATCGCAAGATCGCATCGCAATGTTCGTTCGAGACCCGCGCCTTTATCGGCGGGAAGTTCGTTGACGCGCTTTCAGGGAAGAGCTTCGAGACCATAAACCCGGCGACCGGCCGCCCGCTGACAAGGGTAGCGGAAGGCGATCAGGCCGATGTCGATCTGGCGGTCAAGGCGGCGCGCAAAGCGTTCGAGGCCGGTGCTTGGTCCCGCATGGCGCCGAGAGACCGCAAGAAGCTGCTGCTGCGCCTCGCCGATCTGATCGAACGGGATGCGATGGAACTTGCTGTCATGGAGACACTCGACTGCGGCAAGCCGATCAGCGACTCCTTGAACGTGGATTTGCCGGATACGATCGAGACCCTCCGCTGGCATGCGGAAGCGATCGACAAGCTCTACGATCAGGTCTCGCCCACGGCGCGCGACGTCGTCTCTATGATCGTGCGGGAGCCGATCGGCGTCGTCGGCACGGTTCTGCCGTGGAACTTTCCGCTGTTCGTTGCCATGTGGAAAATCGCGCCGGCGCTGGCCGGTGGGAATTCCATGGTCATGAAGCCGGCGGAGCAGACACCGCTCACCATGCTGCGGCTTGCGGCGCTCACGGCGGAGGCCGGCCTTCCCGAGGGTGTTTTCAACGTCGTCCCCGGCTTCGGCGAAACCGCCGGGCAGGCGGTTGGCCGGCACATGGACATCAACTGCGTCAGCTTCACCGGCTCAGGTGAGGTCGGTCGGCTGTTCCTAAAATACGCGGCGGAATCCAATCTCAAGCGAATCATCCTGGAATGCGGCGGAAAGAGTCCGGCGATCGTCATGGGCGACGTCACCGATTTCCCGGCCGTTGCCGACCAGGTGGCGCTCGGCATTCTGTTCTGCCAAGGCGAAAACTGCAGTGCAGGCTCGCGGCTGATCGTGCATGAGAAAGCCAAGGATCGACTGCTGGAGCAACTCACGGTGAAATTCTCGGATTGGAAGGTCGGAGATCCCCTGGCGCCGGAGACCAAGGTCGGCGCCATGATCGAGGAGCAGCACATGAAAAAGGTGCTCTCTTATATCGATGCCGGTCGCAAAGAAGGTGCGGAAGTCGCGTTCGGCGGCAAGCGGTTGCACGAAAATTCCGGCGGTTACTTCGTCGAGCCGACGATCTTCGACAAAGTCACCAACCGGATGCGCATTGCTCGCGAGGAGATATTCGGCCCGGTTCTTTCCGTCATCTCATTCACCGACGCGGAGCAGGCGGTCTCGATCGCCAATGACACGAGCTACGGGCTCGCTTCGTCGCTCTATACGAACGATTTGAACGTCGCCCATAAGGTCGCTCGATCGCTGCGGGCCGCACCGTGTCCGTGAATTGCTACTCGGAGGGCGACATGGCGGTCCCGTTTGGCGGATTCAAAGAATCCGGCTTCGGCGGCCGCGATAAGTCGCTGCAGGCCCACGAACAATATACCGAGACGAAGACGATCTGGATCCAGCTGCGCTAGTCAAAGCAAAGCCATTTCGGCATCCGCGAGCACGCCAGGGCGCGATCGTGAATGGCATCGCGCTTTGCCATCTTCGCGAAGATGGGACGACCTTATTAACCTTCTACGACTATACGTACAAAGCCGTAACTATCTGATATCTAGTTATTTATAGGAATTCCCGGCTGCCACTCCGAGGCAGTCGGCGCTGCGACGAGAACGTGCCGTCGACATGCTAGATTCTAGGCACGATGGTCAAAATTCTGTCCGAAACGGCCCTGGTGTCTTGCAGTCGGTGCAACGTGACACTATATAAGGGCAGTCGATAGACGGCCAGACGACTTGGCCTTGCGCGGCAATCTCGCGCCAAGCTGATATTCTTCTTTCCTGAAAATGCGAATTCGACAGCTCGCGCTTCGCGGGCAAGCACCAATTCTATTTTATGAAAGGGTTTCCGCATGGCGACAGGGACTGTGAAATGGTTCAACCTACAAAAGGGTTTCGGGTTCATTGCGCCGGATGACGGCAGCAAAGACGCCTTCGTCCATATCAGCGCGGTCGAACGCGCCGGAATCGGCGATCTGCGCGAAGGCCAGAAGCTGGGATTCGATCTCGTTTCGGATCACAAAAGCGGCAAGATGTCCGCGGACAATCTGAAGATACTGGACTGATTGCGCGGTCGGTAGGCCCGGATCGCTCTTTCGAATCGACCACGGATGTACTGGCGGTTCGGATGGAGAGGTGCGGTGCCAGTCGTCCGGCGCCTTGAAAGAAAGAATCTGGCTATGCGCTATCTTGGTGGAATTCGCGGTGCCGGCACGGTGCGATGCGGAAATGAAATACTCGCCCGAGCCGACTACGATCTCGACGGTTATTTGGTGAAGCCCGGGGAAGTAACGGGGTCTGGAGAAATCCGGGTGGCTCCCGAAGCCCTGCGGCGCATGTTTGGCCGAAGGGATCTTAAACTCCAGACCGAAGATGGCAGGTGTTTCGGCCTGCGCTTCTCGGAGAAGAAGCTGAGTGTTGCGGGTGATGCCGCGCATGTCGATATCACCGATGGGTTGCCGGCGGCGTCCGAGTGGCGCAACTGATCC
>DASYDA010000076.1:0-6874 GCA_036499865.1 Dongiaceae bacterium
AATGGCGCGTGGTGTGATGGAAGCTGAAGCGCCGCACATCCAGCGGCCAGAGATTGAGGCTGGGTGCCCCTTCCAGGATCCATTCCGCCATCATCCGCCCGGCACCACCGCCCGCAGCAATGCCGTAGAGGAAGCCGGTGGAGACATAGAAATTGTCCAGCTCCGGGACCTTGCCCATGACGAAATCGGCATCCGACGAATAGGGGATCGGCCCGTTCAGCAGTTCTCGCACGCCCACGGTGTTGATGATCGGCGTGCGCTTGGCCGCCAGTTTCGCGATCTGCTCGAAGCGGTCGAAATTGCTCGGCAGCAATTCTTGGGCGAAGGATTTCGGGATCCCGCCCGTCGCAAAGGCCTTGGTGTCCGGCTCATAGCCGCCGACCACGAGGCCGCGCACCTCGGGCTTGTAGTAAACCAGATGATCGGGATCACGCATGGTCGGCATGCGCTTCGGCATCTCGGGAATGGGATCGGTGATCAGGTATTGATGCTCGACGGCGAAAGCCGGAATGCGCAATCCGGCCAGCTTGCCGATCTCATGCCCCCACATGCCGGCGCAGTTCACCACCAGCCCGCATTGCCAATTGCCCTGATCGGTCTCGATGGTCTGCACGCGCCGGTTATCGATACGGAACCCAGTCACCCGCGCACCGACCACGAATTTGGCGCCGCCATCCCGGGCACCCTTGGCCAGCGCCTGGCAGACGCCGGCGGGATCGATATAGCCGTCGGAGGGAATATAGACCGCCGACCGCACATCCTCGAGGCTCATGATCGGAAACAGCTTGCCGGCCTCTTCCGGCGAGAGCCATTGCATCTCCAAGCCGAAACTCTTCGCCATGGTGAGCGAGCGGCGGTTCTCCATCTCCCGCTCTTCGGAACAGGCGAGGCGCAGGCTGCCGTATTTCTTCCAGTCGATCGCCTGCCCCGTTTCGGCTTCCAACCGGTCATAGAGCTCGACGGAATGAGTCAGCATCCGCGTGGTGTTGCGCGAGGTGCGAAGCTGTCCCACCAAACCGGCGGCATGCCAGGTGGCGCCATGGGTGATGCCACTCTTCTCCAGCACCACCACATCCTTCTTGCCCATCCGGGTCAGGTGAAAAGCCAGCGAGCAGCCGAGGATCCCAGCGCCGATGATGACGATCTCGGCGTGATTGGCCGTGGTCATGAAAAGCAATCCGCGGCAGGGAATCTTCTCACCCAAGATTGGGGGAGGGTTAGGGAGGGGTTTGATGCAGCCGTGCTGCCATGGAATAGAGCTGCCAAGGAAGATCCCACCTTGGATCGACCTTCTTCGTCCATCCCTGCAACGACCGCGGCTGCATCAACCCCCTCCCCCAGCCCTCCCCCAATCTTGGGGGAGGGAGTCAGAGCGAGAATTCGCGCGTAGAGAATCTGCTTCAAACCTTCACCCGTTCCATCTTGGGATCGTAGAGTGGCTGCAGGCTCACCTTGGCGGGATAGCGCTCGCAGGCGATCTCCAACTCGTATTTGCCGGCGAGCACGTCTTCCGGGGTCACGCCGCGCTCGCGATCACGCACATAGCCGATGCCGATATTCGTGCCGAGTGTGTAGCCATATCCGCCCGAGGAGAGCCAGCCGACCTGCTTGCCGTTGCGGAAGATGGTCTCGCGGCCGAGCAGGACGATCGAGGGATCGTCCACCGTGAAGCAGGCCAGCAGCTTCGGCAACTTCTTCGCGGCCTGCGCCACCAGCGCCTCGCGGCCGAGGAAGGGCTGGTTCTTCTTCAGCTTCACCGCCCAGGCCATGCCCGCTTCCAGCGGCGAATGGTCCGGCGAGATGTCGCTCGACCAGGCGCGGTAGAATTTTTCGAGGCGCAGGCTTTCGATCGCGCGATATCCAGCATTGACGATGCCATGCGTCTTGCCGGACGCCATCAGCGCGTCATAGACGGCGCCGAGGCCGTCCATCGGAATATGCAATTCCCAGCCGAGCTCGCCGACATAGGTCACGCGCAGCGCCCGCACCGGCGCGCCCGCCACCATGATCTCCTGTGACGTGCCGAAGGGAAACGCGTTGTTGGAAATATCCGCCTGAGTGACCGGCTGCAGCACGTCGCGAGCGCGCGGCCCCATCAGCGCCAGAGTGCCGTAAGCCGAGGTCACGTCGATCAGCCGCGCATCCAGCCCGTCGGGGATATGGCTGCGGATCCAGTGGAAATCGTGGGTCGCGAAGCCGGTGCCGGTGATGATGTAATAGGCATCCTCGGCGATGCGCGTCACGGTGAGATCGCATTCGATCCCACCGCGCTGGTTGAGCATCTGGGTATAAATCAGGCTGCCCGGCTTCTTCGCAACATCATTGGCACAGATCCAGGTAAGCGCCGCTTCCGCGTCCTTGCCGACCAGCATGAATTTCGCGAACGAAGTCTGATCGAACAACGCCACCTTCTCGCGGCAGGCCTTGTGTTCCGCACCGACATGCTCGAACCAGTTCTGCCGGCCATAGGTATAGACATCCTTTGGCGCGACGCCCTTCGGCGCGAACCAGTTCGGCCGCTCCCAGCCGAGCTTCGATCCGAAAGCCGCACCCTGCACCTTCAAGCGCTCGTAAAGCGGCGAGACCCGCAACGGCCTCCCGCTCTCCAATTCCTCGTGCGGCCAAGCCATCGAATAATGGTGGCCATAGGCTTCGAGCGTCCGCGTCAGCACCCAGCGGCGGTCGCGGTGCAGATTACCGAAGCGCCGGATATCCACCGGCCAGAGATCCATCGGCGGCTCACCGCCGGCGACCCATTCCGCCAGCGCCCGCCCCGCTCCACCGCCGGAGGCGATGCCGAAGGCATTGAAGCCGGCGCCGACATAGAAGTTCTTTAACTCCGGCGCCTCGCCCAGGATGAAGTTGCCGTCCGGCGTGAAGCTTTCCGGCCCGTTGATCACCTGCTTGATCCCGGCCTTGGCCAGCGCCGGCACACGGGCCAGAGCCTGCTCCATCAGCGGTTCAAAATGCTCGAGGTCGGTTTCCAGGAGCTGAAAGGCGAAATTCTCCGGGAGATCGCCGGTCTCGCCCTGGGGCAGCCAGGGCATCGGATTGTGCTCATAGCCGCCCATCACCAGCCCGCCAACCTCTTCCTTGAAATAGATCAGGCGATCGGGATCGCGGAGCGTCGGCAGATCCTTCGGCGCACCCAGGGCTTCGGTCACGATATATTGGTGCTGCACCGATTGCAGCGGCACCGAGACACCGGCCAGCGCCCCCACCTGCCGTGCCCATTGGCCGCCGCAATTCACAACGACCTCGGCCTTGATGTCGCCTTCAGCGGTGCGCACGCCGACAGCGCGGCCGTTCTCGACGAGAATGCCGGTGACGCGCGCCTCCTCCACGATCCGGACGCCACGATTGCGGGCACCCTTGGCTAGGGATTGCGCGATATCGGCAGGATTGGCCTGGCCGTCGGTCGGCAGGAAGGCGGCGCCGACCAGGTCGGAAACGTCCATCAGCGGCCAGAGCTTCAGCGCCTCCTGCGGCGAAAGCAGTTCCATCTCCAACCCGAAGGAATGCGCCGTGGTCGCTTGCCGCTTGATCTCGGTCATGCGCTCGGCATTGCAGGCGAGCCGCAAGCCGCCATTCATCTTCCAGCCGGTGGCGAGCCCCGTCTCGGCTTCCAGCTTGTTGTAAAGCTCGACCGAATATTTCAGGAGCTGCGTGATGTTCGCGGAGGTGCGCAACTGCCCGACCAGCCCGGCCGCATGCCAGGTGGAGCCGCTGGTCAATTTCCCCCGCTCCACCAGCACAATGTCCTTCCAGCCTAACCCGGCCAGATGATAGGCGGTGGAGCAACCAACGATTCCGCCGCCGATGATGACGGCGCGCGCCTGGGTGGGAAGGCTTGCCATGTCAGTGTCTCAATGCTGTTCGAAGTCCTTGAAGGTGCGCTCGAAGCGGGCGAGATAGTCGGCCGTGTAGGCTCGATAATCGAAATCCAGCGTCGAATGGATCTCGGAAATCATGCTCCACATGGTCTCGCGCAGCAGCGACGCGCATTTCATCGCATGGTAGCGGCGCATCAGATCCACATCCGCTTTGCGGTCGTAGTAATTCTCCAGCACCGCACGCTCACCTTCCGGCGGCACATCGCTGTTGGAGCAGAGATTGGAAAGATCGAAGAGCGGGCTGTTGAAACCGGCATAGTCCCAATCGATCAGCCAGAGCCGCTTGCCGTCATCCATGAGGTTGGTCGGCAACAGGTCGTTATGGCCATAGACGATATCGACAGGCCCGACGATGCGCTCCAATTTCTCCGCGATCTCCATCAATCTCGGCAGGAGCGGCAGATGCCGGCTTTGCCCGTCCTCCAGGCTGTGGGCGTAATCGCGCAACACGTGGAAGACCCAGAAGATCAGCGCCGGCCCGCGGATGTGCTTCGGCATCACACGATGGCAGGTCTTGATGAGTTCCAGGATGCGCGGCAGGTTTTCCGGCTTGCGGACGTCTTCCGCGGTGAACGTCTTCGCCTCGATGAAATCGAACACGAGAGCGCCGCGCTCGACATGGACCACATTCGGCGACAGACCGCATTCCGCCGCGGCACGTCCCGCCGCCAATTCGTTGAAGCGCATCACCTGGTGGACGGGAACATCCTCGCCGATCCGCACGAAATATTTCCGCGCCTGATGCTCGACCAGGAAATTCGCATTGGTGATGCCGCCCTTGATCCGGACCGGCACCACCGGTTCCAGCCAGCATTTCAACCGGCGTACCAAATCCTCCGCTGCGCGCACTTTCTGTCCCCTGAGACTGCTTTCGGAATCATGCCACGGCCCCATTGTTGCCGCAACATCAGTTCATCGAAAATTGTGGTTTCGATGTGGTTTTGGAATTTGAAGCTCCCGGCGCCGGATCGCTATGATGCGGACAAGCAAGATATCAGAAGCAAGATGTCACGGGAGGCATCACCATGACCGAACAGGATTTCTCGATCCTGCTCCAGCCGCTGAAGCTGCGCCATCTGACGCTCCGCAATCGCATCGTCTTCGGCGCGCATACCGCCAATATGAGCGTGGACGGCCTGCCCGGCGACCGGCATCTCGGCTATTACCGGGAGCGCGCGATCGGCGGTGCGGCGATGATCGTGGTCGAGCCCATCCCGATCCATCCCACCACCGTATTGACCCGCGGCAATTTCCGCGCCGACGATGATGCGGTCATCCCGCATTTCCGCCGCATCACCGAAGCGGTGCATGCGGAGGGCGCCGCCATCCTGCAGCAGCTCTACCATGTGGGCGCGCATGGCGATTGGGACAATTCCTATCAGCCGAGCTGGTCGCCTTCGGGCCTCGCCTCGATGCACGATTCCGACGGCAGCCACCGGATGACCGAGGCGGAAATCGCCGAGATCATCGCCTCGTTCGCCCGCTGTGCAAAGCGCGCCAAGGATTGCGGCTATGACGGCTGCGAGCTCATGGGCGCCTATAACGCGCTCATCGAGCAGTTCTGGTCGCCCTACACCAACCGGCGCGACGACAAATATGGCGGCAACCTGGAGAACCGCATGCGCTTCTCCGCCGAGCTGCTCACCGCCATGCGCAAGGCCTGCGGCGAAGATTTCGTCATCGGCATGGCGATCAGCATCGATCCGACGCGGCCCGATGTCGCCTCCGCCGCCGACCAGTTGGAAGCCGTCACCTGGCACGACCAGCGGGCGCTTTTCGACTACGTCACCGTGGGCAGCGGCAGCTATTTCGACTTCGCGCAGATCATTCCGCCCTTCACCTCCGGAGAGAAACTGACCGAGCCGCTGACCGCGGAGATCAAGCGCCATGTGAAGCATATCCGCGTGCAATCGGAGAGCCATATCCGCACACCGGAGAACGCGGCCGCTTTGCTGAAAGCCGGCCATGCCGACACCGTCAGCATCGTGCGCGGCCAGATCGCCGATCCGCATTGGGTGAACAAGGTGAAGGCCGGCGGTGCGGAACGCATCCGCCGCTGCATCTCCTGCAACCAGATGTGCTGGGGCCGGCGCCATCGCGACTACTGGATCTCCTGCCTGGTCAATCCCTCCGCCGGCCGCGAATTCCAATGGGGCGGCGACCGCTTCAAGAACGCGCCTGCCCCGAAACGCGTGCTGGTGGTCGGCGGCGGGCCGGCCGGTTTGGAAGCCGCCCGTGCCGCCGCCGAGAGCGGCCACCGGGTGACGCTGCAGGAAGCTTCAGACAAGCTCGGCGGGCAGTTCCGTCTCGCCGGCCTACAGCCGCGCCGCGCGCAGATCCTCGACCTCCTGGATTGGTATGAGAGCGAGCTGCGGCGCCTCGGCGTCACCGTCGAATTCGGCGTGTTGGCCGATGCGGAAAGCATCGCGGCGGCGAAATTCGACAAGGTGCTGCTGGCGACAGGCTCCCGCCCGCCGGAGGAGCGGACACAGCGTTATTGGCCGCGACCGGATTCCGAAGTCGGATTGTCGGGTCCGCGGGTCTGGCCAGTGGAAGCCGTCATGGGAAAGGAAATGCAGCCGGGCCGGCGGGTGATCGTCCTCGACGAAGGCGGTAACTGGCGCGGCTGCGGCACCGCCTGGCAGCTCGCCGAGAAGGGTCATGCCGTGACCATGGTGACGCCGGACGCCCTGATCGGCCGCGACCTCGTCCGCACCGCCGCCGATGGACCGTTGCGCGTGAGGCTGGCCAAGCTCGGCGTTAAATTCCACACGGAATCCGCCTTGGCCGGCTGGGCCAATGGCCACGCCCGCATCCGCAGCCTGCTCGACGACAGCGAGCAGGAGATCGAGGCCGACGATGTGGTGCTGGCGCTGACCAATCGGCCGAACGATGAACTCGCCGGCGAATTGCGCGAAGCCGGGATCGCCTTCACCTCGGTGGGCGATTGCATCTCCGCGCGGCACGCCGCCGCCGCGATT
>DASYDA010000077.1:0-3788 GCA_036499865.1 Dongiaceae bacterium
TCAAATCTTTGAGCCGGGCCTCGACATTCATATGGATGTCTTCGAGGCCGGCGTCGAAATTGAAACTCCCGGCATCGATCTCGGCGCGGATGGCCTGCAGCCCCCGTGAAATCGCGGCGGCGTCATCGGCGGAAATGATACCCTGCGCGGCGAGCATCGCCGCATGGGCCAGGGAGCCCGCGATATCCTCCGCATAAAGCCGTTTGTCTATATCGATGGAGGCGTTAATCTCTTGCATGATCGCCGAAGGGCCGGCGGCGAAGCGGCCGCCCCACATGCTGCTGGCCGCGGATTCACCGGAAGGTTTCCCCGAGGTTTCCCCGGAAGCGGTCGGTCCTGTCCCCGCTGCGGATTTTCCCCTGGCGGGTTTTTGGGAAGGATTTTGTTGCGTCATGGTCTCTTGTTTCGCACTCGGCTTCCGGCATTTCGGCCGTCGCTTCGCCGTTTCCTCTATCGCTACAGCATGGCTCGCAATCGCCGGCACGATGAACGTTGCCGGGGCCGCGGAACCGCCGAAATTCACCGGATTGGCCGGCGACTTTAGCCCGATCGATCCACCGCTGCAAATACCCGCGCCGAGTTTCCAGGACAAGCTCGGCCAGCCACTGACGCTGGGTGATTTCCACGGGAAGGTGGTGCTGCTGAACTTCTGGGCGACCTGGTGCCCGCCTTGTGTCGCGGAAATGCCGGCGCTCGACAAGCTGCAGGCCGATCTCGGCGGCGACGGGTTCCAGGTGGTGGCGGTCTCGACCGACCGACAGGGCATCAAGGTTTCGGCGCCATTCTACCGCCGTATCGGGCTATCCCACCTGGCGCTTTACAACGACACCCGCGGCAACCTGTTCGGCGCACTTTCGGGAAAGAACCTGCCGACCTCGTTCCTGATCGACCGTAACGGCCATGTGGTCGGCACCCTCGAAGGCCCGGCGCAGTGGGATTCCGAGAAGGCCAAGGCGCTGATCGAGCACTACATGAAGGATGGGGCGTCCTAACCGGCGAAAAGCCGATGCCCACACGCCGCGGCCTTATTGCGATCGGGGGCGCCGTCGCCATCCTTGCCGCTGGTGCTGCATGGGCGATCTGGCGCAACGAAGCTCCGCCGCCGCCGCCCGCGCTGACCGCTGATCTCCTGCCGCCAGGGTTCACGGCGGTGGCGCCGCCGCAACAGATGGGCGATCTCTCATTCCACGATGCCGACGGCAAATCCATGAGGCTCGCCGATTTTCACGGCAAGCCGGTGCTGCTCAACATCTGGGCGACCTGGTGTGCACCTTGCGTGGTCGAATTGCCGAAGCTCGATCAACTGCAGACAAAGGTGGGACCGGATGCCCTGGCGGTCGTCGCGGTCAATGTCGACCAGCCGGATCCGGCCAAGGTGCGGAACTTCCTGCTCAACCGCAACATGGACGCGATCAAGCCTTATCTCAATCCCGGCGACGATCTGGTGAAGACCTTGGCGATCAAGATGATTCCGATCTCGGTCTTGATCGACCGCAATGGCTATGCGGTCGCGCGCGCGGACGCGCCGGTGGACTGGTTCAGCGATTTCGCGATCCAGTTCCTGCTGCAGACGATCTTGAAGCCCAACGGATAGCGCGTGTGGCCGGTTAACGCGTCGGCGTCGGCGGATTGCTGGAATAGTCGTAGAAGCCGCGGCCGGATTTGCGGCCGAGCCAGCCGGCCTCGACATATTTCACCAGCAGCGGGCAGGGCCGGTACTTGCTGTCGGCCAAGCCGTCGTAAAGCACCTGCATCACCGAGAGGCAAACATCGAGTCCGATAAAATCGGCGAGTTCTAGCGGACCCATCGGGTGGTTGGCGCCGAGCCGCATGGCGACGTCGATGGAATCCACCGAACCCACGCCCTCATAGAGCGTGTAGACCGCCTCGTTGATCATCGGCAGCAGGATGCGGTTGACGATGAAGGCGGGGAAATCTTCCGCCGTCGCCGTGGTCTTGCCGAGTTTCTCCGCCAGCGCCTTGGCGGCGTTGAAAGTCTCATCGTCGGTGGCGAGGCCGCGGATCAATTCCACGAGCTGCATCACCGGCACCGGATTCATGAAATGAATGCCGATGAATTTGGAGGGGCGATCGGTGGCGGCGGCCAGCCGTGTGATCGAGATCGAGGAGGTGTTGGAAGCGATCATCGCCGAAGGTTTCAGCAGCGGCGAGACCTTCTTCATGATCTCTTTTTTGACTTCTTCCTTCTCGGTCGCGGCTTCGATGACGATGTCGCAATCCTTGAGGGCTTCGTAGCTCACCGAGGTCTGGATGCGGGAAACCGCGGCTTCCCGGTCCGCTTCGGTGATGGCGTTGCGGCGGATCTGGCGGCCCATATTGGAGCGGATCGTTTCCAGCGCCTTCCCGATCTGGGTTTCGCTGATATCGACCAGCGAAACATCCAGTTTGGCGAGGGAGCAAACATGGGCAATCCCGTTGCCCATCGCCCCCGCACCGATCACGCCCACCTTCTCGATCATCTCTCTGATGCCTTTCGCGGATATCCGGTGCGACTATTTCTTGTCCAGCGCTTGGGTGAGTTCGGGGACCGCCTGGAAGAGATCGGCGACCAGCCCGTAATCGGCCACTTGGAAGATCGGCGCATCCTCGTCCTTGTTGATGGCGACGATCACCTTGCTGTCCTTCATGCCGGCCAGATGCTGGATGGCGCCCGAAATGCCGACGGCGATATAGAGCTCTGGCGCCACGATCTTACCGGTCTGGCCGACTTGATAATCGTTCGGCACGAAACCGGCGTCCACTGCGGCGCGGCTGGCGCCGACCGCAGCGCCCAGCTTGTCGGCAACCGCTTCCAGCAGCTTGAAATTGTCGCCGGATTGCATGCCGCGGCCACCGGAAACGACGATCCGGGCGGAGGTCAATTCCGGCCGTTCCGTCTTCTGCACTTCCTGGCCGATGAATTTGGAGAGGCCTGCATCGCCGGCGGAGGAGACGTTCTCGACAGCCGCCGAGCCGCCTTCCGCAGGCGCCAGGTCGAAGGCCGTGGCGCGCACGGTGATCAGCTTTATCTTGTCGGAAGACTGCACGGTCGCCAGGGCGTTGCCGGCATAGGTCGGGCGCATAAAGGTGTCCGGCGATTCGACCGCGGCAATTTCTGAGATCTGCTGCACGTCGAGGAGTGCCGCCGCGCGCGGCATGAAGTTCTTGCCGTTGACCGTGGCGGCGGCCAGCACATGGCTGTAATTGGGCGCCAGGCTGACGATCAGCTTTGCCACGTTCTCGGCGAGCTGGTGGGCGTAGATCGCGTCATCCGCCTTCAGCACCTTCGCAACGCCGGGAATCTTCGCCGCGGCCTGCGCCGCGCCGTCGCACTTTTCGCCGGCGACCAGGATGTGGATATCTGCCCCCAGATCCTTGGCGATCTTCTGCGCCGCCGTTACCGCGTGCAGGGTCGCAGGCTTCAGGCTCGCATTGTCGTGCTCGGCAATAACTAGAACGCTCATGGATTTAATCCCGGGAAACGAATGTTTGTCTTAATGCTCGCCTTGAGGTCGCGGTCAGATGACCTTCGCCTCGTTGCGAAGCTTCTCCACCAGTTCGGCGGCAGTCTTCACCTTGACGCCGGCCTGGCGCTTCGGCGGCTCGACGACCTTTAAGGTCTTCAGCCGCGGCGTCGGATCGACGCCGAGCGCATCGGGGGTGAGGGCTTCGATCGGCTTCTTCTTCGCCTTCATGATGTTCGGCAGCGAGGCGTAGCGGGGCTCGTTCAGCCGAAGATCGGTGGTCATCACGAAGGGCATCTTCACCTGGATGGTGTCGAGGCCGCC
>DASYDA010000078.1:0-9347 GCA_036499865.1 Dongiaceae bacterium
GCCGGCGCGGCGCGAAGCCTGGGCATCGCCTATGTGCCCGAGGATCGCGGGCTGCAGGGTTTGATCCGGCCCCAGACGCTCCGTGAGAACGTGTCGCTCGCGATCCTCGACCGGATCGCCAATGCCTTGGTCATCAACCGCGGCAAGGAGGGCGCGGTCGCCCGGGATGCCATTGCGCGTTTCGGGATCCGGACCCGTGGCCCGGAGCAGCGCGTGCGGCAGCTTTCAGGCGGCAATCAGCAAAAGGTCGTGCTGGCGAAATGGATCGCGACCGAGCCGCGCGTCCTGATCATGGATGAGCCGACGCGCGGAATAGACGTGGGTGCCAAGGCCGAAATCCACGCATTGATGCGCCGGTTGGCGGAACAAGGTCTGGCCGTGCTGATGATTTCCAGCGAATTGCCGGAGGTGCTCGGCATGAGCGACCGGGTTCTGGTAATGCGCGGCGGCAGGATCGTGCAAACCTTTGATCGCGCGGAGGCGACGCCGGACGCCGTCGGCTCCGCCATGACGGCGGCCAAGGGCGCCAGTCTCGAATCCATAGGCCTCGAATCCATAGGCCTCGAATCCATGGGTCTCGAATCCAGGGGCCCCGAATCCGAGGGGAGAGTTTCGTGACGGCATCGACCGCCAACCCGATCGCTCCGGTCCGCCGCTGGTCGACCCTTGTCGAAACTTATGGGCAGGAACTCGTGATCCTGGGAGCCATCATTGTCCTGTTCGTCGGGGTCGGCCTGGTCAGCCCACGTTTCCTGAGCAGCAACAACCTTACCAGCATCTTCGCCGGAAATGCCTATATCGCCGTGGCGGCCATCGGCATGTCGCTGGTCATCATCTCCGGCAATATCGACGTATCGGTCGGCTCGCTGATCGGCGTGCTCGCCGTCATTTCCGGTACGTTGGCGGTCAACGGCTATCCGATCATCGTCGCCTGGTTGGCGCCCCTCGTCATCGGCGCGGCGATCAACGCGCTTGTCGGCGTCCTCGTCGCCTATGCGCGCATTCCCTCGATTGTCGTGACATTGGGCATGCTGTCGATCCTGAAAGGCGGATTGATCAGCGTGACCAACGGCACCTGGATCACCAATCTGCCGCCCGGCTATCTGATCGCTCAATTCCGCCTCTTCGGGGTGCCGTCATCGGTCTATTTCATGATCGTGTTGACCACGCTGGCAGCTTACTGGGCACGGAACTTCCGTTTCGGCCGCACGATCTATGCCATCGGCGGCAACCCCGAAGCGGCGCGGGTGACTGGAATCAGGATCGAGCCCTCGATCGTGTCGGTCTTCGCCATTCACGGGGTCTTTGCCGGAATCGCCTCCGTCCTCTTCGCCACGCAGCTTCAGGTGATCCAATCCACCGTGCCTCCCAATCTGGAGCTGACGGTCATCACCGCCTCGGTCGTGGGCGGCGTCAGCATCCTCGGGGGAACCGGAACGGTCATCGGCTCGACGCTCGCGGCAATTCTTTTTGCGACCATCGGCTCTTCGCTGATCTTCCTCAACGTTTCCGCCTATTGGCTGCGCGCCGTGCAGGGATTACTGATCCTCGCGACCGTCCTCGCCGATATGGCGCGCCGGCGGCGCATCTAGAGATGGTTGCGGCAACCTTCAGCCGGATACTCCGGCACGAAACCATTCTCGCCGTCTTGCTGGTGGCGGCGCTCATCGTCCTCGCTGCGCAATCGGAGCATTTCTTCACCGGAGACAACCTGCTGAATCAGGGCCGGCTGATGACCGAGGTCGGCCTGATCGCCTTGCCGATGACCTTCGTGATCGTGACCGGCGGCATCGATCTCTCGGTCGGATCGATCTTCGGGTTTTGCGCGATTCTGCTGGGCGTCTTCTGGCAGAATGTCGGCCTTCCCCTGCCTCTCGCCATGGTTTGCGCTGCGCTGGTGGGGGCGCTGGCCGGGTTGGGCAACGGCATCATCATCACCCGCTTCCGCGTGCCGCCGCTGATCGCAACCCTGGCGACGCTGGCACTCTATCGCGGATTGGCGGAGGGCATCAGCCAGGCGCGCTCGGTGCGCGGTTATCCCGATTGGTTCTTCCGGCTCGGACAGGGCGACGTCCTCGGGGTTCCGACGCAGCTTTGGTTGCTGTTTGTGTTCGCAATCCTCGCCGCCGTCCTGCTGGGCCTCACGACCTTCGGGCGGACGGTCTATGCGATGGGCGCCAACGAGGTCGCTGCACGGTTTTCCGGCCTCAATGTCGATCGCGCAAAATTGCTGATCTATACCGGTTCCGGCCTGATATCGGGCTTAGCGGCGGTGATCTTCGTTTCCCGGGTTTCCACGACCCGGTCGGATATGGGCACGGGGATCGAGCTTGACGTCATCACGGCGGTCGTGTTGGGCGGAACCTCCATCTTCGGCGGGCGCGGCTCGATCGCCGGGACGGCCTTGGGCCTGATCCTGATGCAGGCCTTGAAGAACGGCCTGGCGCTTTCGGGCGTGAAAGGCGACGGCACCATCGTGGTGATCGGCGCCGTGCTGATCGCCGCGATCCTGCTTGGCAACATTCTGAGTCGAAACGGCGACGGCTGAAACTGGGAGGCAGGCGTGGATCTCGCCGTCCAGCAAACCACGCCAAAACGAGGAGGAAAGCGATGTACAGGACCATAATACTGGCGCTGGGAATTGCCTTGGGGACGGGCGGTGTCGCGCTCGCCGATTCCCTTTGGACCGGCGGCGACACTCTGCCGACCAATCCGCTGGCCTGTGACAACACGCCGGGTCAGGCCGCGGCGATGCCATATGACGGTGGACAGCCAGCCGGCGCCCCCGATCTCAAGGGCAAGAAGATCACCGTGGTCGATGTGCCGAAGTTGATCGGCATCGGCTATTTCGACGCGACTTCGAAGGGCATCGCCGATGCTGCCAAGGAATTGGGCAATGTCGATGCCAAGACCGATGGCCCGACCAAGGCGAATATCGACGATCAGATCACCTTCATCGACAACTACATCACCAGCGGGGTCAACGGCATCTTGTTCGCGGCCAATGATCCGGTGGCGATCGCGCCCGTGCTGAAGAAGGCTCTCTCGAAAGGCATCCATGTCGTCGGTTACGACGCCAATTCCACTCCGGATGCCCGCGAATGGTTCGTGAACCAGGCGCAATTCAACGGCATCGCCAAGTCCATGGTCGATGATATGGCCAAGGAGATCGGCGAAGACGGCTCCTTCGCCATCGTTACCTCCACCTTCACCACACCCAATCAGGCGCGATGGATCTCCGAGATGGCCGCTTATCAGGCTAAGTGCCATCCGAAGATGAAGTGGCTGGAAACCGTCGAAGCGCAGGAGGACAACGTCCTCTCCTTCAATCAGGCGACAACCCTGATCAACAAATACGGCGATCAGCTCAAGGGTATCTTCGGCATGACCAGCGTCGCCACCCCGGCGGCGGCGGAAGCCGTCACCCAGGCGAACCAGTGCGGCAAGATCGCAGTGGTCGGCCTGGCAACGCCCAATGCGATGAAGCCCTATGTCACCAAGGACTGCGTGAAGTCGGTGGTGCTGTGGAATCCCGTCGATCTCGGCTATGCGGCGATGTATGTGCTGCGCGCGGTGGTCGATGGGGATCTGAAGCCGGGCGCCACGTCGGTGAAGGCCGGCAAGCTCGGCGAATTGCAGATTATCAATGGGAGCGAAGTGCTGCTGGGCTCGCCCTACACCTTCACCAAGGATAACATCAACAACTTCAACTTCTGAGGCGTAAGATCTTGCGGCACAGGCTCCTGGCAACCTGTGCCGCAAGATCCTGAGATGTACCGAATGGATTCGATTGCCCCGCTCGACGATCTTCGCCGCCTCTCAGCCCGCATCGGAAAGAATATCCTTCTGGTGCAAGGTGGCGGCGGCAATACTTCGGTTAAGATTGATGATGTCCTCTGGGTCAAGGCCTCGGGGGCCTGGCTGGCGGATGCGGAGGCGCGGGACATTTTCGTGCCTGTGCAGCTTTCCGGTGCGCGCCGGGCGATCGCCGCCGGAAGCGACCATATGCCCGTTGTCGAGAGCTTCACCGGCAAGCTTCGCGCCTCCATCGAAACCTCCTTGCATGCGCTGATGCCGCATCGCGTGATCGTTCACGTCCATGCCGTCAATACCGTGGCGTGGGCCGTGCGCACGGACGGTCGTGGAGAACTTGCAGAACGGCTGAACGGCCTCGCCTGGCGTCATTTGCCTTATCACCGACCCGGCCTCCCGCTCTGCCAGGCGGTTGCGCAGGAAATGGCTTCGGAACGTATGGACGTCTTGATCCTCGGTAATCACGGCCTCCTGGTCGGCGCCGAGGATTGCGATGCCGCGGAAGCTCTGCTTGAAGACGTGGAACGGCGGCTGGCCGTCGCCTTGAGAGCGGCTCCAAAGGCGAATGCTCCCATTCTTCGCAGGCTCTGTTCCGGGACCGAATATCGACCCGCCGATACCGATCTCGCGCATGGCCTTGCGACCAGCGAATGCAACCTCGAGCTGGTCACGGCCGGCTCATTGTATCCGGATCATGTGGTCTTCCTCGGCCCGGCTCTGCCGAAAATTAAAGCCGGCGAGACCCTTGACGCAGCCATGGCCCGGGAGACCGACAAGGGTCTCGCACCACCGGTAGCACTCTTGGTCCCGGATGTGGGCGCCATCATCCGCATCGATGCTTCCGAAGGCGCCAAGGTGATGCTGGCTTGCCTCGGATTGGTTGTCGAGCGGCTGCCCGAGCAAGCCACCATAGCCTACTTGCCGGCCACGGAAGAGCGGATGCTGCTGAATTGGAACGCCGAGCACTATCGGAAGCAGATGACGGCCTCCCGTGCCGGATAGAAAGTGGCGCTCAGATCGCCGCTTTCCCGACCGATCCACCACCATCGACGAACAAAGTCTGCCCGGTGATGAAACCGGCCTCCTCCGACAGCAGAAAGGCGATGGCCGCGGCGATCTCCTCCGGCTTGCCGAGGCGCTTCATCGGGATCAGGGACAGGAAGCGGCTTTCCGCCTCGCTGCCCGCAGGTGTGTATTTACGAAACATTTCGGTCTCCACGGGACCGGGTGCCACTGAATTGACGGTGATGCCGGTCTCAGCCAGTTCTACTGCCCAGGTGCGCGTGAAGCTGTTGACCGCTGCCTTGGCGGCGGCATAGGCACTTCGTTGTGCGATGCCCACGACCGTCAGGCTCGAAATGTTGACGACGCGGCCCCAGCCCTTCGCGCGCATGGTGGGCAGGATCGCTTGCACCGTCTGGATCGTCGAATGCAGGTTCACGCGCAGGATGTCGTCCACGTCCTTAAGGTCGATCTCACCGATCCGATGCATCCGGGCCAGCCCGACATTGTTGACGACGCCGTCGAATGCGTGACGCTGGGCGAGATCGGCGAAAGCTTCCGCTGAGGCCTTGCTGTCCCCGAGATCGATCGAAACAAGCGTGCCCGGAAAGCTCGGATCCTGTCCGCGTGCGACGCCGACCACGTGATGACCGGCGTCGGCGAGCCGCACCGAGAGCGCACGGCCGATGCCTTTGCTGGCGCCCGTGACGAGAAATGTCCGTTTGGTCATGGGATGACTCCTTTTTGAAGGACGGTTGTAAGCTTGCGCAGCCCGGAACTATGATTTTCGGCGCGCCGGCGGCGCAGACACGTCCGCTGCCGCGGCCAGCGGCGGCAGGTCGAGCATTTTCAGCACTTGCTCGACCGCACCTGTCAGAAGTTTGCGCTCCGGCCGGACCCGGGCGAGCACACGGATACCCAGCAATACCGAAAGCAGATGTCTCGCCGCGTCATCGGCCGGTTGCGCAGCCGGGATTTCGCCCGTTTTCTGCCCCGCGACGACGCAGCGGTGAAAGAAGTGCTCGATCATCGTTAACCGATGAGCCAGAGCATCCTGGAATTCCGTGTCTTGGGGCGAGGCTTCCAGCGCCGAGTTTACGAGCATGCAACCGCGCTGCAACTTGTCGCTGACGCTCCGTTCGATGATTTCGCTAAAGAAACCGGTGATCGCACGACCCGGCGAAACGGTCGCCTCCAGGCGATCCATCCTCTCCCGCAGCTTGTGGTCGAGGTAGTGATCCAGCGCACGGCGGAAAAGGGTCCGCTTGTTGCCAAATGCCGCATACATGCTGGAAGGTGTCAGGCCCGTGGAGGCAGTCAGATCGCGGGTCGATGTGGCCTCGTAGCCCTTCGCCCAGAAGACCTCGCCGGCGGCCTCAAGCACGGCCTGTTCGTCAAACTCGCGTGGTCGCGCCATATCTTCTATCTCTGCTCCAAGGCATCATTCCGGTGCGCCCCCGCTCGATAAAACACCGTGGGCAGGCGACCTGAAATCGGATATGGAGCAAGTGATCCATAATTCAAGGGAGAGGACTATTTTCTGTGAGACCCTCCCGCCATGCCGTTAAGACCGAGCGTCCGAAAAAGAAGTCTGATTGTCCAGTTTGCCACTTTTGGGCCCCGCGACTCGCCCGCCACAGGATAGGCTCACTTGGAAATTACCGCTTCGCTGCTCACATTCGAAACGGGATTGGATGGACTGCGACTGAAGCGCTCCTTCTTTTCCGGTGTGCGGGAATCGGCGCGGCTCAACTAATTTGGAAGGCGTTGAGAAATGACGAGGAAGCAGAAGAAATTCGAGAGCTCCTATGTCTACAAGATGATGGATTCTCCCATCGGAGAGTTGAAGCTCGTCGGGAGCGACCGCGGCCTCGCGGCCATTCTCTGGGCGAACGACAATCCGAAGCGGGTCCAGCTGAACATACTTGGCGAGGATGAATCGCATCCGGTCCTGATCGAGACCGAATGGCAGGTGAATGAGTTCTTTGCCGGAAAACGCAAGACCTTCTCCGTGAAGCTCGACTTCGTCGGCACCGAATTCCAAAACAAGGTCTGGCAGGCGCTTCTCACCATTCCCTTCGGCGAGACCCGCAGCTACAGCGAGATCGCCCGGCAGATCGGGAATCCGAAAGCGGTGCGCGCGGTGGGCGCCGCGAACGGGAAGAATCCGATTTCCATCATTGCCCCCTGCCACCGCGTCATCGGCGCCTCCGGGGAGTTGACCGGATTTGCCGGCGGCCTCGAAGCGAAGGCGCGTCTGCTCATGCTCGAAGCCGGCAAGCACTCCGTTCTGGCTGCCTCTCCCTACTGACAGGAATTGGCAGGAGGCACCCCTGCTTCCCTTGCCGCCCATGAGGCTCGAAGCGTAGCATCGCCGATACCGGACCACCTTCAGGCATACATCCGGCGCGCCGTTTTGCCGAACGGGCCAAGGCTGGATGGCATAGGCGATGCGCAAGATCATTCACATCGACATGGATGCCTTTTATGCGTCTGTCGAGCAGCGCGACAATCCGGCGCTGCGCGGCAGGCCCATTGCGGTCGGCTATCCCGCCAAGCGGGGCGTGGTTGCCGCGGCGAGCTATGAAGCCCGGAAGTTCGGCGTGCGCAGCGCGATGCCGTCGGTCACGGCATTGCGCAAATGCCCGGATCTCGTTTTCGTCTCGCCGCGCTTTGACGCCTATCGCGCCGTATCGCGCCAGATCCACGCGATCTTCACCGACTACACCATGCTGGTCGAGCCGCTCGCCCTCGACGAAGCCTATCTCGACGTAACCGCGAACCTGCGCGGACTTCCGAGCGCCGGGGCGACCGCGGCCGAGATTCGCGCCCGAATTTTCAGCGATACCGGCCTCACCGCCTCCGCGGGCATCTCCTACAACAAGTTCCTCGCGAAGCTCGCCTCCGACCAGCGAAAGCCGAACGGCCAGTTCGTCATAGCGCAGAAGGACGGCGTGGCCTTCGTCGAGGCCTTGCCGGTCGGCAGATTTCACGGCATTGGGCCTGTCACGGCCGAAAAGATGAACCGCCTCGGCATTCACACCGGGCTCGATCTCAAGGCCCAGACCCGGGAATTCCTGGTGGCGCATTTCGGGAAGGCCGGGTCCTGGTATTACGCCATCGCCCGCGCGGATGACGAGCGCCCGGTCGTGCCTGACCGGCCGCGGAAATCGCTGAGCTCGGAAAATACGCTGCTCGCGGACTCGACCGATCCGGACATCATCGAACGGGAGGTGACCGAGCGCGCCGAGGACGTCTGGTCCTGGTGCGCCAAGTCCGGTGCCTATGGCCGGACGGTCACCGTCAAGGTCAAATACGGCGACTTCCAGCAGATCACGCGCAGCCGCACTGCGGAGGCCGTCATCGACACGCAGGACGCATTGTTGCGAACGAGCCTCGGCTTGATACGCTCGATATTTCCGGTCGCAAAAGGTGTGCGCCTTCTCGGCGTAGCGTTGTCGAACTTCGAGGATGACGTCGATGCGGAGACGGCGCAGCTCTGCTTCGACCTGCAGTAGCCGCTCGCGCTCGGCGCAGGCTATACTCATCCTTTCCAGGCTTGGCCATCAATCAGCATGAATACTGAAGCTAGGACCGAACACGATCGGCTGCTCGTCCCCGTCGATCCTGCATCCGACCATATCCGGGGCACGCGGTCTGCCGGAGCGGCCGAGGTCGTGATCTACGGCGACTATCTCTGCCCGTTCTGCAGACGGCTGATGGTAGTCATGAAGCAGCTCCTCGAGATATTCAACGGCCGGATCGGCTACGTCTTCCGGCATTTCCCCAATGAAGCCGCGCATCCCGGAGCGACTTTGGCCGCGCGCGCCGCCGAGGCGGCCGGTGCACAGGGATACTTCTGGGAGATGCACGACAAGCTCTATGAAACCGAACCGCCCCTTCCGCAAGCCCAGATCCTCGGCTTCGCCAGGAACCTCGATCTCGATTTCGAGCAGTTCGAGCATGATCTCGAGAAAGCCGAACTCCTCGAGCGGGTCGAGCAGGATATTCACGAAGGCCGGCGGAACGGCGTGACCGGCACCCCGACCATCTTCATAAACGGCATGCGCTATGACGGCGCCTGGGATCTCTACTCGATGATCGAGGTGCTGGAACGGCCGCTCGGCGTGCGCGTCCGTCATTCGGCACGGGCCTTCGCCAATCTGCCGGCTTCCGGCGGCCTGGTGCTGCTGCTGGCCGCCGCAGCCGCGCTGATATGTGCAAATTCCGGCTTGGCGCCCTATTACCACCTCCTTACGGAATCAGAATTCGAGATCGGACCGCCTGGACATAGCCTTTCCCTGACGGTCGGCGATTGGATGTCGGAAGGCCTGCTTGCGATTTTTTTCGTCCTACTTGGCCTCGGGATCCGGCGTGAGATAACGGACGGCACGCTCACCACGGTCCGGGCCGCCGTGCTGCCCATCATTGCGGCCATCGGCGGCGTGCTGGCGCCGGCCGCGGTTTATTTGGCGATCAATCGAGGCCCGTCTTCGGCGGGCTGGCCGGTACCGACCGCGACCGACATCGCC
>DASYDA010000079.1:0-3066 GCA_036499865.1 Dongiaceae bacterium
CCAGGAACCAGAAGCCGTAGTGCTGGATATCGTTGAAAATCTGCATCAAACGTCCGGATAAGGCGCTCCGGCTACGCCTCCCCAGGGCAGCCGGCCCGGATTGTCTAGCACATCGCCGCGCCGAGCCATAGCCCAGAAAAGGCTGTCACGCCAATGTGTTAGGTTATTGACCGCCGGTAAGGTGCTCAGTTCCGACGCCGCTGAGCGATCGCCTCGCGGGCGGCCGTCCGGGCCTCGGCATCGGTCTCGAGCACATCGTCGATATTGACCAGAGGCCGGTTGGCGACTCGGCCCAACACCGTCTCCACCGTTGCCGCGATTTCCATGAAACCAATCCCGCCGCCGAGGAAGTCGGCGACCGCCACTTCGTTGGCGGCATTCAGTATCGTCGCCGCCCGCCCACCCGCTTTGAGTGCTTCCCGGGCCAGGCGAAGTGCCGGAAATCGTTGAGAATCCGGCGCTTCAAAGGTCAATTGGGAGGCCTTGGCGAAATCGAGCCGTGCCGAGGGCGCCGTGATTCGCTTCGGCCATCCGAGGGCATAGGCGATCGGGGTCCGCATATCCGGCGTCCCGAGCTGCGCCAGGACCGAGCCGTCCTGATAGGCCACCATGCTGTGGATGACCGATTGCGGATGGACCAGAATCTCGATCTGGGATTCGGGCAAATGGAACAGATGGTGCGCCTCGATCAGTTCGAGGCCCTTGTTCATCATGGTCGCCGAGTCGACGGAGATCTTGGCGCCCATCGACCAATTGGGATGCGCCACCGCCTGAGCCGGTGTCGCGGCCGCCATTTCGGCGATGGATTTGGTGCGGAACGGCCCGCCGGAGGCGGTCAGGATGATCTTCTCGATGGCGTCGATCTCGTCATAGTCGAAGACCTGGAAGATCGCGCTGTGCTCGGAATCGACGGGCAGCATGACGGCGCCGCTTTTCGCCACTTCATGCATCATGAATTCGCCGGCGCAGACCAATGTCTCCTTGTTGGCGAGGCCGACCATCGCACCGCGCCGGACGGCCGCCAGCGTCGGCTCCAATCCCGCGGCGCCAACGATCGCCGCCATCACCCACTCCGCGGGACGAGCGGCCGCTTCGATCACCGCGGCGCGGCCGGCGCCCACGGCGATATTGGTTCCGGCGAGCCCGTCCTTCAGCTTGCCGTAGTGCTTCTCTTCACCGATCGCGACGAAGCGCGGCTTCAGGCTGCGCGCCTGCTCGATCAGGCGCTCGACATTGCTGTTCGCAGTCAGCGCATCGATCCGGTAGTGGTTCGGATTGCGCTCCACGACGTCGATGGTGCTGCAGCCGACCGACCCGGTGGAGCCGAGAATGGTGATCCAGCGCGGGCCATCCGTTTGCGGTTGCGGCGCCGTGTGTTGCCTCGCTTGCGTTATAGCCATGTCAGCACACTGCTCCCAATCGCGTAATTCAACCCGGCCACCGCCGCCGCCACGGCCATCAGACCATCGACGCGGTCCAGCGCACCGCCGTGCCCGGGGATTATATGGCCGCTATCCTTGACGCCAAAGTGCCGTTTGAAGGCGGATTCGGCGAGGTCCCCCGCCTGCTCCACGATGGCAACGGCGCCGCTCAAGGCCGCAAGCGGCCAGATACTTGGTTTATCCAGCAAAGTGGCCGCGATGGCGCCCACGACCGCGGCGGAAACGATGGCGCCGATCAGCCCCGCCCAGGTCTTGTTCGGGCTGATACGGGGCGCGAGTTTCGGGCCACCGATGCTGCGTCCCGCGGCATAAGCGCCGGTATCGGCCGCAATCACCAGGGCCACGACCCAAAGGATTTGCTGCAAACCGATGGTGGGGTCTGAGCGAAGCGTGATGATCGCGGTGCAGGGTATCGCGACATAGATGAAGCCCGCTCCGAACCAGAGTCCGGCGAGGTGCTGGCGCGGCATCGCGATGAGGACGGTCAGCAGCACGCCGACGATCAGCGCAAGCCAGAGATTGGGCAACGCGAAGCCGGACCAGGACCAGAAACTCAATGCGGCCAATCCGAGCACGATCAACACCGTGGTGACGAGCGTCTCCCCGAAGGAATCCCGGCGCTGCGACGAAACGCTGCACCATTCCCAGATCATCACGCCGCCGAAGACGATGACCAGCAGGTTCCACCAGGGAAACCCGAAATAAGCCGCAAGCAGAACGATGGGAATGAGAACGGCAGCGGAGATCAATCGCAGGGTCAGCGATGATGTCCGCTTGGCAGCGGGATCAGCCTGCGCCGCCATAGCGACGCGTCCGGCCAAGATATTCCTGAATGGCGGCGTTGAAGTCGTTCTGATCGAAATCCGGCCACTGGCGTTCGATGAACACGAATTCCGCATAGGCGCATTGCCAAAGCAGGAAGTTGCTGATGCGCTTCTCGCCGCTGGTGCGGATCAGCAGGTCCGGGTCGGGCATGTCGGCCGTTAGCAGAAATCCGGAAAAGTTGCGTTCATCGAGCTGGTCCGGCGTCATCTTGCCTTCGACCGCGGCCTTCATGGCCTTGCGGGCGGCGGCCACGATTTCCGCACGGCTCCCGTAGCTGAGCGCGATGGTGAGATGCAGCTTTGTGTTGGCGGCGGTGCGGTGCTCGGCATCGGTGATAAGCTGCACGATATCGCGCCCCAAACGGTCGCGATCGCCGATCACCGAGAGCCGAATTCCGTTGCGATGCAGTTCCTCGATCTCGCGGCGAAGGTAATGCCGCAGCAATCCCATGAGGTCGTCGACCTCCGAAGCCGGCCGCTTCCAGTTTTCCGAAGAAAACCCGAACAGGGTCAGATATTGGACTCCCGCTTCCGCGGCCGCCTTCACACTCCGCCGGACGGCCTCCGCGCCGCGGCTGTGCCCGGCCGAGCGCGGCAAGCCGCGCGCCCGGGCCCAGCGTCCGTTACCATCCATGATGATGGCGACGTGGGTCGGAAACCTGCCCGAACCTTTCTCCGTCGAGGATTCGACGCTGTTGTCGGGTATCGGCTTGGCGGTGCCGGTTTGCTTCACGTCAGACCTGCAGGATTTCTTTTTCCTTGGCGGCGAGGGTGTCGTCCACCTTCTTGACGTGCTCGTC
>DASYDA010000080.1:0-3926 GCA_036499865.1 Dongiaceae bacterium
GGCCCGAGGCTCGCCATCTGCCAGAACAGCCATTGCAGCACCGTTTCGCGGCCCCGAAGATCCTTCGGCAGGAACTTGCCGGTCTTCTCGGCGAGATAGAGCAGCATGGCGCCGGATTCGAACAGGCTCAAAGGCGCGCCGCCGTCAGCGGGCTGGTTGTCCACCATGGCGGGGATCTTGTTGTTCGGCGAGATCTTCAGATAGTCCGGCTGGAACTGCTCGCCCTTGCCGATGTCGATCTTGTGGATGCGATAGGGCAACCCCGCCTCTTCCAGGAAGATGGTGAGCTTGTGACCGTTCGGTGTCGCCGCGTAGTAGAGATCGATCATGAGCCGCCTCTCCGGATTATTCGGGAAAATAAAGTTGGATGGGATAGTCTCGGGGCCGCCACTCTGGCAAGGACGCGGCCGCCGGCAAAGCGCAATCGATGCGGGGCCCTTATGCGCCTGATTCCCTGTGGCGAGTATGGAATTCGGGGGCTACCATCACGGGATATGCCGATTCTCGCCGATTGCACCCAGAGTCATCATCGCGCCCGGAATCAGCCAGGAGTCGCCAATGCCGGATTCGCCCCAGACCGCCTTCCTGTTCGACCTCGACGGGACGCTGGTGGACAGCGTCTATCAGCATGTGCTGGCCTGGCACGATGCCTTGACCGCGGAGGGCATCAAGCTTTCGGTCTGGCGCATCCACCGCAAAATCGGCATGAGTGGCGGGTTGTTCACCAACATCCTGCTCCGTGAAACCGGTCTCGACATCACCCAGGAGCGGCTTGACCGGCTGCGAAAATACCATGCCGAAGCCTATAACCAGCGATCGAAGTCGATCCCGCCTTTGCCGGGGGCTCGAGAATTGCTGACTTACCTCACCGAAACCAAGATCCCCTGGGCGATCGCCACTTCCGGCCGCATGGAAACCGCGCGGCCGAACATCGAGAATCTGGGCGTCGATCCCGATCGCGCCGTCGTGGTCACCCGCGACCAGGTGCGCTACGCGAAACCGGATCCCGATCTCTTCATCGAAGCCGCCCGACGCCTCGGCATCCCCGTTGGGATGGCCTCTGTGGTCGGCGACAGTATCTGGGATATGTTGGCGGCACGCCGTGCGCGCGCACTCGGGGTCGGGGTGCTCTCCGGCGGGTATGGCCAGGACGAGTTGGAACGTGCCGGCGCCTATCGTGTCTACGAGGACCCTGCGGATATGCTGAAGCATATCGACGAGATCTGCGGCCGGCCCGCGAACGGTTAGACTGGCCAATGGTTAGCCAATGGTTAGATTGATTCTAAAACGGATAAAAAAATGAAAAGACCCCGACGAATGCCCAAGCAAGACCGTCAAGCGCGCATCCTTGCTGAACTGCGGGTCTCGACGACCCTGCGCATCTCCGACCTCGCCGTCGAGCTCGGCGTCTCCACGGAGACCATCCGCCGCGATCTCGAGGAGATGGGTCAGAGCGGCCTCATCAACCGCACCTATGGCGGCGCGGTGGCGCGCCCCTTCGGCTACGAACCCGCCTGGAACGAGCGCTCCAACGCCATGGCCTCCGAGCGCGAAGCGATCGCCGCCAGCGCGATCCAGCTCGTTCGTCCGGGCGAAGTGCTGATGATCGATGCCGGCTCGACCACCCTGCATTTCGCACGAAGGCTGGCAGCGGAATTGCGCGATCTGACGGTGATCACCAACAGCTTCGCCGTCGCGACGGCGCTCGGCACCAATCCAGCGATGACGGTGATCATGACGCCGGGGCGCTATGATGTGCATGAAGGCGGCCTGACCGGCCCTGACACCATCGCCTTCCTGCAGCGCTTCAACGCCAACCGCACGGTGATCGGCGCCAGCGGGCTGACCGAAGAAGGCCCCAACGAAGCCAATTCCGGCTCGGCCGCCGTCAAGCGCGCGATGCTGGCACGGGCGCAGGACCGCATGCTTCTGCTCGATCACTCGAAATACGGACAACCCAGCCTGGAAGTCATCTGCGGACCGGGAGAAATCAATCGCCTGGTCAGCGACAAAGCCCCGCCGCGGGAAATCGCCCAGGCGCTGCGCAATGCCGGTGTCGAGGTGCATAGCTGACGCGGATCCGATCCCGGCAAGGAGGGGCATGATGCGCTATGAGCTCTATTACTGGCCGGAGATTCAGGGGCGGGGCGAATATGTTCGCTTGGCGCTCGAGGAAGCCGGCGTCGATTACCGCGATGTCGCGCGCCAAGCGGGCGGCCTCGAACGCATGATGCGGATGATGGAAGGCGGCGCCAAGGTAACGCCTTCCTTCGCTCCGCCTTTCCTGAAGGCCGGCAAGCTCACGATCGGCCAGACCGCCAATATCCTGTTCTATCTCGGCGGTCGGCACGGGCTCGCCCCGATGAACGAGGCGGGACGGCTCTGGGCACATCAGTTGCAACTCACCTTGTCGGATTTCGTCGTCGAGATCCACGACACCCACCACCCGATCGCCGGCGGCCTCTATTACGAAGACCAGAAGAAAGAGGCGAAGCGCCGTTCCGCCGATTTCCTGGACTCACGCGCGCCGAAATTCCTCGGTTATTTCGAGCGCATTCTCGCCACCAACCGCGCGGGGAAAGGCAAGCATCTGGTCGGCGCCCGCCTGACCTATGCCGATCTGTCGCTGTTCCAGGTGGTCACCGGATTGCGTTATGCCTTTCCGAAAGCCATGGCGCGGCTCGAAAAGCGGCATCCGCATCTGGTGAATCTTCATGACGCGGTGGCGGCCCGGCCGAGGATCGCCCAATACCTCGCCTCCCCGCGGCGCATCGGCTTCAACCAACAAGGAATTTTCCGGCACTATCCGGAACTCGACGCCCGGTGAGGCAAGGGGGAACTCAGAGGGTGCCCGAAGCGATCAATGATGCCAGTGGGTTGATCGACTTGCCGGCCAATGCCGACCTCCTTCGTTTGCTCAATTATTGGGATGCAAAGCGCGCCGGACGGCATTATCCAAACCGGGCCGATATCGATCCTCTCGATCTCCGTTTCATGCTGGACCGGATCACCCTGACGGAAGTCCATGAGAATCCGAGGCGTTACCGTTTGAGATTGGTCGGTACCTGGTGGCACCGCATCCTGGGTTTCGAATCCACCGGCATGTGGATGGAGGATTTAACCCAACCCAACCTGCACCGCATCACCGTTGAATTCTACCAGGCGATGATCGAGAGCAAGCAGCCACGCTTCAGAAAACGTGACACCATCCTCGATGATCGGTTGCTGCAATATGAGATTCTGCTATTGCCGCTCTCCGAGGATGGCGAAAATATTTCCATGATCGTCGTCGGAATCGGGCCGGAGTGAACAAGGGTGGGTATGAATTTCCGGAATCCTGCCAAAATCTGTTAGGAATCTCTATACTGATTTATGCTGAAATTGGCTCAGAAGCACTGGGCGGCTGACTCGGGCGATGTCTGGACGTGAATGAAGATGATTGACCGGATAGCCGGTTCAATGACCGCCGACCACGTTATGAACCTGTTCGGAACCGCGCTCGATCGCGCGGGGATCGCTTATTCGCTATGGGATGCCGAAGACCGGTTGCTGGCCTACAACGATATTTACGTTCGAATGTTCTTCGCGGGGTCCGAACATATCGTCGAGCTCGGCCAGACTTTCGAGCGGCAGAACCAACGCTGGGGGGAAATCAAGGGCCCCAGCCTGCAGATCTCCGGTCTCGATGAACTGATACGCGACCGGCTGAAACGTCACCGCGAACCCCTTGGATCGTTCGAGCGCAGCATCGAGAACCATTGGATCCGCAGCACCGAGACGCGAACCGCGGATGGCGGGATGCTCGGTCTCCATGTCGACATCACGCATGAGAAGGAGCGTGAAAGGGCAGCGCAGGAAGGCGAGCGGCGGTTCCGATCCCTGGTTGAAAACCTGCACAGCATCGTTTTCTGCCGCGGCATCAAAGG
>DASYDA010000081.1:0-2566 GCA_036499865.1 Dongiaceae bacterium
CGAACCACCGCATGATGGAAACCTGGCATCCCCTGGGCGTCACCGGCATCGTCACCGCCTTCAACTTCCCGGTGTCGGTCTGGTCGTGGAATTCGGCGGTCGCGCTGGTCTGCGGCAATGCCTGCATCTGGAAGCCTTCCGAGAAGACGCCGCTGACCGCGATCGCGACGACCGCGCTGTTCGAGCGCGCCCTCGCCCGCTTCAAATCGGAAGGCGGCAACGCGCCGGACCATCTGATGACTCTGCTGGTCGGCGGCCGCGCGGTCGGCGAGGCTTTGGTCGATCATCCCAAGGTCGCCGTCCTCTCGGCGACGGGTTCCACGGCAATGGGCCGCCAGGTCGGCCCCAAGCTCGCCCAGCGTTTCGCCCGGGCGATCCTGGAATTGGGCGGCAACAACGCCGCCATCGTCTGCCCCTCGGCGGATCTCGACCTCACCTTGCGCGGCGTCGCCTTCGCCGCCATGGGTACCGCCGGCCAGCGCTGCACCACATTGCGCCGCCTGTTCGTCCATTCCAGTGTCTATGACAAGCTCGTGCCGCGCCTGATCAAAGCCTATGGCTCGGTGACGGTGGGCAATCCGCTGCAATCCGGCACGCTGGTCGGGCCGCTGATCGATGCGCGCGCCTATCAAGGCATGGAGAAGGCGCTGGGCGAGGCCAAGGCCGCCGGCGGCAAGGTGCATGGCGGTTCGCGCTGGAGCGACGACAAGTTCGCCAAGGCCCATTATGTGCACCCCGCTTTGGTGGAGATGCCGAAGCAGACCGGTCCCGTCGAGCACGAGACCTTCGCGCCGATCCTCTATGTGATGAAATACGACGACTTCGACCAGGCGCTGGCACTGCACAATGCCGTGCCGCAAGGCCTCTCCTCCTCGGTCTTCACGCGGGATCTCGGCGAGGCCGAGCGTTTCCTCTCCGTGTTGGGATCGGATTGCGGCATCGCCAATGTGAATATCGGCCCCTCCGGTGCCGAGATCGGCGGGGCCTTCGGCGGCGAGAAGGAGACCGGCGGCGGCCGCGAGGCGGGCTCGGATGCCTGGAAGGCCTATATGCGACGCACCACCAACACCATCAATTACGGCAAGCAATTGCCGCTGGCGCAGGGCGTCAAGTTCGACGTCGAGTGATGGTGAGGGTGCGTATCGCAGCGCGATGACCGGCAACCCGATCTTCGAAATCTGCGTCGAGGGGATCGACGGGGTCGTCGCGGCGCAGGAGGGCGGCGGCGACCGGGTCGAGCTTTGCGCGAGCCTGCTGGAAGGCGGGATCACGCCGAGCTTCGGCACGATCCGCGCCGCGCTGAAGCTCTGCCATCTGCCGATCCATGTGATCCTGCGGCCCCGCGGCGGTGACTTCCTCTATTCCGATGCCGAGTTCGCGACCATGCTCGACGACGCGGCGGCTATCACCAAGCTCGGCGCCGCGGGGATCGTGATCGGCACGCTGACCGAAGACGGGCGGATCGACGAAACGCGCATGCAGGCGCTGATCGAGGCGGCACAGCCCTTGAGCGTCACCTGCCACCGCGCCTTCGACATGACCCGCGACCCCACCGAAGCCCTGGAGGCGCTGATCCGTTGCGGCGTCCATCGCGTGCTCACCAGCGGGCAATGCGCGACGGCGCTGGAGGCGATCCCGGTCCTGAGGCGGTTGAACGAACAGGCGGGAAGTCGCACCATCGTCATGGGCTGCGGCGAATTGGGACCGGATTCCATCGCGCAGGTGCGGCGCGAGACCGGTCTCACCGAGTTTCATTTCGCCGCGTTGAAGACATTGCCGAGCGGTATGGTCTATCGCAATCCCAAGGTCGGCATGGGCGGCGCGAGACTCGACCGGGAGTACAGCAGCACGGTGACCGATCCGGACCTGATCCGCGCCACGATTCGGGCAGGCCGGACTTGAGCCTCCATTGTCTTATCCGCCGGGCCTCCGATAGGATGGCCCGCGCAGCGCGGCAGCGACATAAAAGTGTCATCGGGCTCTGCTAGCACCGGCGCGTTGCGATTGAATTGCAGGAGTTGTCGATGACTTTCCGAAACATGCTGGCCGCCGCCGCGCTCGGCTTCTCGACCTTGCTCTCCACCGCCCTCGCCCCGGGAAATGCCTGGGCGGCTTCCGGATCGCTGATGATCTACACCTCGACCCCGGACCAGGCGATGAACGATCTCATCGCCGCCTTCAACAAGGCCGAACCGGATGTGAAGGTGGAGTTCTTCCGTTCCGGCACCACCGAAGTCATCAACAAGCTGCAGGCCGAGATCACCGCCGGCGCGCCACAGCCCGACGTGCTCTTCATCTCCGACGCGATCGTCATGGAGCAGATGAAGGCCGATGGGCGCCTCATGGCTTATACCGACGCGCCGGTCGAAGGCATGCCGAAGGAATTCTACGACGCCGACAAGACCTATTTCGGCACCAAGATCATCCCGACCGGCATCATCTACAACACCAATCTCGTGAAGACCGCGCCGACCTCCTGGGCCGATCTCGCCGCCGATTCCGCCAAGGACCAGGTGATCATGCCGAGCCCGCTTTATTCGGGTGCGGCGGTGATCCACACCGGCAC
>DASYDA010000082.1:0-5482 GCA_036499865.1 Dongiaceae bacterium
TCGGTCGGCACCGACCAGCAGACCGGCATCGCCGTCACCATCTACAACCAGGATCTCGCGCTGATCCGCGACAACCGGAAGGTCGATCTCAAGGCCGGCGAGAACGATATCGCCTTTGTCGATGTCTCCGCCGCGATCCGCCCAGAGACAGCCTTGCTCACCGCCGCGGGTGGCGGGCTCACCGTGACCGAGCAGAATTTCGATTTCGACCTGCTGACGCCGCAGAAGCTGCTGGAGAAATCCGTCGGCAGCACGATCCGCGTCTTCCGCACCAATCCCACCACCGGCGCCGATACCTCGGAAGACGCGAAGGTACTCTCGGTGACCAACGACATGGCGGTGCTGCAGATCGGCGACCGCATCGAGACCGCGATCCCCGGACGCCTCGTCTTCAGCTCGGTTCCCGCCAATCTGCGCGCGCGGCCGACTTTGGTGACCAAGGCGATCAGCGAAAGAGCCGGGCCGACCAATATCGCCCTCTCCTATCTCAGCCGCGGGCTTTCCTGGCAGGCGGATTACGTCGCCTCACTCTCGGCTGATGAGAAGACCATCGATCTCAACGGCTGGGTGACCCTCACCAATCAGAGCGGCGTCACCTATAAGAACGCGAAGCTGCAATTGGTGGCCGGCAATGTCAACCAGGTGCAGCCGGCAATGCAGCGCGCGACTGTGGAGCAAGCCTTTGGAACAGGCGGTCTAATGCCCGCACCGAAGATGGTCGAGCAGCAGGCCTTCGAATATCACCTCTACAAGCTCGACACGCCGACCACCATCCAGGAGAACCAGACCAAGCAGGTCGCCCTAATGGCCGCCGCCGGCATCCCGGTCACCAAGCAATACCTGATCACCGATGCCGCCAATGTCTGGGGCCGCTACTCCACCAATTTCGGCGAAGGCGAGCGCATCAACGCCCAGGTGAAGCTGAAATTTGTCAATGACGAGAAATCCAAGCTCGGCATGCCGCTGCCGAAAGGCGTCATCCGGGTCTACAAGGCCGATACCGACGGCGATGCGGTTTTCGTCGGCGAGGATTCCATCGACCACACGCCGAAGAACGAGGATGTCGATCTGAAGCTGGGCGACGCCTTCGACATCACCGCGCGGGCGAAGCAGACAGATTTCGAACAGATCAGCGACCGCGTCTACGAGAATGAGTACGAAATCGAGATCAAGAACGCGAAAAAGGAAAAGATCACGGTCGATCTCCGTGAAGCCATCCCCGGCGATTGGAAGATGATCAAGGAAAGCCAGCCGCACCACAAGCTCGATGCCTCGACCGCCGGCTGGCAGGTCGATGTGCCGGCGGAAGGCAGCACCAAGCTCACCTACCGGGTGCGGATGACGTTCTAACCGAACTTCCGACCCCAAGCGGCGATGATACGATGCGGCACCGGGATAGGGTCCCCAGGAAAATCCCGGGCCAGCATCGCCGCATGCTCGGCATCGAAGGCGGCGACCGCATCCGGCGAAAGGCTGGGGCCGATGCCCGCCGAAGCGCGGATGCGGCCGCGCCAGTCTTTGTGGCTGTAGGGCAGATCGAAATCGACGCTGAAACTACCGCAGTCGGCGAAGCCACCGCGCTCCAGATCCGGCAGATACCAATCGACCTGCGGGTCCAAGCCGCCTTGATCCCAGTTCGGGTTGTGCTTTTCGATGACCTGCTCGGTCGCCGCGGCGACGTTCCCGGGCAGCGCCAGCCAGGATAGGAAGCAGATCAACAGATGCCCGCCGGGCTTCAGCACCCGCGCGGCTTCGCGGGCGGCGGCGGGACCGTCGAACCAGAACCAGCAGGTGCCGGCGCTCACCAGGTCGAATTCATCGTTGCCAGCGCCCGTGGCCTCGGCGCGCCCCATGATGTATTCGACATCAACGCCGGCGGCCTGATCCAGCGCCCGCGCCGCCGCCATCATGCCGGTCGCTACATCGAGCCCCGTCACTTGCCCGCCGCGCTTGGCAAAACCTCGGGCCAGAGTACCGGTCCCGGTCGCAAGGTCGAGCACGCGGGAGCCAGGCCGGAACAGGCCTTGCGTCGTCACACGATCGAAAAACCAGTCGGGAAAGCCCGCGCGGTGCTTCGCGTAATCGGTGGCGCTCTGATTCCAGTCGGGATTGAGATTGGGATTGAGATTCATGCGGCCATTTTGCTGCTGGACAGGAGAAATGCAAGCCGGGCAAGGTGCGGGCATGATATCCAATCCCGCGGGCAATCCATCCGGTCATCCAACCAGCATTGCCATCGTCGGCAGCGGCCTCGTGGGCATGACGCTGGCGGCGGCGACCGCCGGCGCCGGCATCCCGACCACGCTCATCGAAGCGGAACCGCTGGAGACTCTCGATCAGGCGCAATTCGACGGCCGCTCTTCCGCCATCGCCTATGGCTCGCAGCAGGTGCTGGCGGCGGTGGGCGCCTGGAAATACCTGGAGGCCGAGGCCGAACCGATCCGAGAGATCCGCGTCTCCGACGGCGGCTGGCGGCAGACCAGCCGCAATGCCCATGAGAGCCTGTTCTTCGTTCACTATAGCCATGGCGAACTGCCGCCGAATGCGATCACCGAGGGCGCGCAGCCGCCCTTCGGATGGATTGTCGAGAACCGCGTCATCCGCCGCGGCCTGCTGAAGCATCTGGCGGAAATTCCCAACCTCACGCATATCGGCGGCGCGCGCGTGACCGATATCGCGTTCCAATCGGGGCGCGCCACGCTGACATTGCAGGACGGCCGGGAAATCGCTACGCGCCTTGTGGTGGCCGCCGACGGACGTTTTTCCTTCGTGCGCCGGATGTCGGGGATCGGCGTCAAGGAGTTCGGCTACAACCAGACCGCCATCGTCTGCACCATGGGGCACGAACGCCCGCATCGCGGCGTCGCCCATGAGAACTTTCTGCCGGCCGGGCCTTTCGCCATGCTCCCCATGAGTGATGGGCCGGACGAACATGGAAACATCATCCATCGATCCTCGATCGTCTGGACCGAGGATCCGCGGATCGTGCCCTGGATGCTGGGTCTCGACGACGCCAGTTTCGCCACGGAGGTCGAGCGGCGTTTCGGGACGACGCTCGGCAAGCTGCGGCCGATCGGCCCGCGCTTCTCTTATCCGATGAAGGTTTCGCTCGCCGATGCCTATGTGAAAGACGCGGTCGCGCTGGTGGGCGACGCCGCGCATGCGATCCATCCGGTCGCCGGCCAGGGTTTCAATCTCGGCGTCCGTGACGTCGCGGCTCTGGCTGAAGCGCTGGTCGATGGCCATCGGCTGGGTCTCGATCCCGGCAGCCTCATCGTGCTGGAGAATTACGCGCGCTGGCGGCGCTTCGACAATCTGCTGCTGACCGGTTTCACCGACGGGCTGGTCCGGCTGTTCTCCAACGACCTGCCGCCGCTCCGTCTCGCCCGCGATCTCGGATTCTACCTCTTCAACCGCACCAAGCCGCTGAAGCGCTTCGCCATGCGCCATGCCATGGGCATGGTCGGCGACCTGCCGCGGCTGATCCGAGGGCTGCCGCTGTAGGGTTTTCAGGGACTGCTACTTATTTGTCGTCATGCCCGCACTTGGTGCGGGCATCCACGCCTTGCTTTCTCCGGCACGTAAAGGCGTGGATGGCCGGACCAAGTCCGGCCATGACGGAAAGAGAGAGACAGGCCTCCTAAGGCTCGCGCTTCAATCCCTTAGCCTCCAGCGCCTTCACATAGGCGCCGAAGATCTCGTCGGCATGCTTGCCGAGGCCGTAGAGATAGCGCCAAGTGAAGATGCCGGTGTCATGCATGTCGTCGAACTTGATGCGGATCGCATAATTGCCGACTGGATCGATGCCCATGATGCCGACATGGCGGCGACCGGCGACGATGGTCTTCTGGCTGGGCCCGTGCCCTTGCACTTCCGCCGAGGGGCTTTCCACCCGCAGCAGTTCCGCCGGATAGCGGAATTTCGAGCCGTCGTCGAAATCAATCTCGAGCGTCTTCTCGTTCTGCTTCAGGCGGATTTCGACCGGCCAAGGCGCGTTGACACCCGGTTTCATCCCTTCATCTCTTCGTCGGTCAGCGGCCGCGTTTCATCGGCCAGCATGATGGGAATGCCGTCGCGGATCGGATAGGCGACGCCGGCCTGCCGGCTCAGCAATTCCTGCTTCTTGGCATCGTAAATGAGCGGGCCTTTGGTCATCGGGCAGACCAGGATCTCCAGAAGTTTCGGATCGACCGCGGTGACGTCCGACATGGCGTTTTCCCTTCAGAACAATCGATGCGACGAGATCAGTGCAGCGGCCGGTGCTCGTCGTTGCGGTCCCGCACCGCAAGCTCGAATAAGGCCAGCAGCATCTCACCCAGTTCCGGAAGATCGCGGCATTCCAGCAGCGCCTGCTTTTCATCGGGGGAAAATGGACAAAGCATGGCGAGCGATATCACAAGCTGACGGTCCGTCATCGCGTCGATGGCTTTCCAATCAACACTGGCATTGCGGGTCTCGAAATAGCCCTTGAGTGTCGCGATGAAGCGCGGCCGGCCGGCCAATATGAAGTCGATATCCGTCAAATCGCTGGCAAAGGTCGCGAAATCGGGCTCGACCAAGCGAAAGCCTCCCGCTGCGGTGGGAAGCTCTTGCTGAATGCGAAACCGGATCAGGCCCGACAGCGTGATCTGGTAGCGGCCGTCATCGGTCTCCTCGAAGCCGATGAGCCGTCCCGCGCAACCCACGAACTCGACCTCGGGCTTGTTGCTGGGATCGAGCTTCCGCTCGACTCCCCGCTGGCGCGGCTGCACCATGCCGATCAACCGATCCGGCTGCACCAGGGCGTGGCGCACCAGCGCGAGATAGCGCGGCTCGAAGATGTTGAGCGGCAAGCGGCCGCCGGGCACCAGCAAGGCGCCGGTCAACGGGAAGATCGCCATGGACCGCGGCAGATCGGCGAAAGCCGGCTCGAAGCCGCGCCGCTTCTCGGTCATGACGGGGCCGGCATCCTCCGGGTCGCCATCCTCCGGGGCGGGAGCCATGCGCCGGGCCTTAGCTGAACATCAACGAGGACAGCCGCCGGCGGCCCGCCAGCGTCAGCGGATCGGTCGGCCCCATCGCCTCGAAGAACTTTACCAATTGCTTGCGCGCCGCTTCCTCGTTCCAGGCGCGGTTGGCCTTGAAGATTTCCATGAGCTGATCGATCGCGGCCTCGCGCTCGCCACCGGCAAAGAGGGCCACGGCCAGTTCATAACGCGCCTCGAAATCCTTCGGATTGGCTTCGACCCGCGCGCGCAGCGACTGACTCTGCCCCGAGGCCTTCTGCCCCGCTTCCGCGAGATCGAGCTGGCTCACCGCCGAAACGATGGCCGGGTTCTTCAGGAGTTCCGGCGTGACACCGGCCAGGAATTCGCGTGCCTCGTTCAACTGGCCGAGCGCGACCGAGCAGCGGATCACGCCCGCGATCGCCTTCGCATTGTCGCTTTCATGCGCCAGGACCTGCTCGAAGATCGCATTGGCAGCGGCGTAGTCGCCTTCCGCA
>DASYDA010000083.1:0-1883 GCA_036499865.1 Dongiaceae bacterium
ACGAATTTGCGCGCGCCCGGGCTCGCCGGATCGAGCGCCGCGAAGTTCTGGAACTTGCGCAGGATCTGGAAGGGATCGAAGCCGCTGAAGAAGCTTTGCAGGATATCGACCGGCAATTCTCCGAACAGCCTGAGTGCCGGCTCCAATTGGCGGCCGATCGCCGCGATCATCTGCGCGTGCGCGGCGTTCTCGGCGTGGAAATCCCAAGGCGTCGCCAGCAGGATCAGGCCGGCGATCTCGCTTTGCCGCGCAAGGCCGAGCGCCAGCGCAAGATTACCGCCCATGCAATAGCCGATGACATGGATCGGGCCGCCCGGCTCGCGGGAGAGTGCATCCAGCGCATGGGCGAGCCGGATTTCGACATAATCGGTGAAATCGAAGCCGCGCTCCTCAGGCCCCGGCGCATCCCAATCGATGACGAAGGGCGCGAAGCCCCGGCTTATAGAATTCGGGCCGGCCATATAACGGAGAAAGCTCGCCTCCGCTTCCAGATCGAGAATGTAATAGCGGTTGACCAGCGAGGGGATGACCAGGAGGCGCGGCGCATCGGCCGGCGTCGATTCCGTCCGGTAATCGAGCAGGCGCGTGGTGCCTTCGGACCAGAGAACCGGCGGCTCGGACACCTGCCGGCGATAATCATGCCGGCGGTAGAGTTCGATCCCGGCGAGGAAGCGGTCGAAACGGCGAAAACCCTCAGCCTGCAGCGCCGTTGCCAGAGCCGTTGGATCCGCCACTTCCATTTCGTCGAGCAGCGGTCGCCACCTTTCCCGCAGGCTTTCGCCCCGGTTTTCCCCCGGGTTTTCGCGGGGGTTTCCGCCCAGGTTTCCCCGGGGAGCCTCGGCTTTCGGATGCGGGCTCGGATTTGGGTCCCGATTTAGGTCCGGGTGCGGAATTGGATTCGGATTCTGCGACGATGCGCTTTCCGGCCTCGCCCAGTTCCTCGAGGCGTGCCTCAAGGCCGGTAAGGCGCTGGCGGAGTTCAGCCAGCTCGCCGCCGCCAGGCCGAGATGCTGGGGCAGCGGCCGCGGGCCCAGCCTTCGGATTGGTTCCCTGGGATGCGGTTCCTTGGGGCGCTGGCGCTGAGTTCCGGGGGGCATCGGGTTTCCACCACTCGAAAGGATTGGGATTGGCCGCCGGGGAATCGCCCTGTGCCGGCGCACCCATGGGGGCGGCGCCGGTCATCATGCCCTGGATGATGCCTTGCATCATGGCCGGAAAGGGCGAGGCGGACATCATGAGGCCCATTTGCCGCATGAGATCGGGATCGGCGGCGATGGCAGCCATCTGCTCCTGCCAAAGATCCATCAGGCGGCGCGCCAGATCCTCGACCGAAGCCGTTGCGGCGGAACCGGCGGCGGCCTGAGAACTCCCCTTAAATTCCCCGGGATTCCTTGGATTTTGATTTTTCGGGTTCTGTGTGCCGTTTTCCGCCATGGCGGAAACTATAAGCGGCTCTGCCGCACCGCGGCAATCTTGAATGCCGCATCGCGGCGGCTCGAATGCCGCATCGCGGCGGGCTGGAATGCCGCGATGCAGCGATGCATTGCCAAACAGGGGGTTGAACCTGCTATGCTGCGATGCAATTGGGCAAGATCAAGGGTTGCAGAGCCATGGCTGCCGATAGCGAAGCACGGAAATCAGAAGGCGAAACGGCCGGCGAAGCGAAAGCCGGTGATTCGAAAAGCAATTCGGGGAAAAACGGTCAGTCCCCCGTACGTATTAAGAAATATGCCAACCGGCGGCTCTACAACACCGCCACCAGCTCCTACGTCACCCTCGACTACTTGGCGCAGATGGTGCGCAACGGTATCGAATTTACCGTCGAGGATGCCAAGACCGGCGAGGACATCACCCGCTCGGTGCTGACCCAGATCATCGTCGAG
>DASYDA010000084.1:0-8864 GCA_036499865.1 Dongiaceae bacterium
TCGGGCGAGCTCGAAGGGGAGGAAGCGCCGCTTATAGCGGTCTTCGTAATGCTGATAGCGGGTGAGGCTCCAGCCCAGCGCTTCCGATACGGCGCGCATGGTGAGGCCGGCCTGCTCCCGCAGCTCCTTCAACTGACGTGCGGCTTCTGAAATCTCGCTCATCTTTCACTCCGTGCGGCGGCGCGCGGCGATCGGCGCCGACCCTAAGTCGTCTCTTGGGAATCATCCTTTGCGCCGCATAATACGTTTTTAACGCTTGACAAGTAAGCCGTAATATGCGTAAATAAATGCAACGATAGCGCTTCGCCAGCGGATCCAACCGCCGGCGGCTTTCTCCCGATCTCTCCAACCAGACTATGGAAAGTGCGTTACGCGCGATCACCAAGCATGGGAGCCTTCATGGAACAAATAGAGAACTTATCCACAGCCTGTCAACCCTCTTCCTGTCACGGCACCTCCGGGCAACGGCGCTGCCTGAATTGCGGCGAGGTCTTCCTGAGCGCCGGTCCGTTCAATCGGATCTGTGCAGGGTGCAAGTCGAGCGAGAGCTGGGATGGGATCGGCGATCACGCGCTCCATATCCCAGCCGGCCGGGGCGGATGAAGCGAGACGGGTAGAAGGGGAGGACTGGCGGGTTGGGACAGATCGTTGAATTTCCGCCTTCGAGTTCGCTGCGGCCCGAGCAGGCGATCGGGAATTGCGCGCGGACGCAATGGAGCCAGTTCATCGGCCTCGGTATCACCGAGGCGGGCGAGTTCGAGATCGTCAACAGCGACATGACGGCCGAACGCGCGCTCTGGCTGATCGAATGGGCGAAGCGCTGGGCCATGGGTCTCGATGAAGTGGAGGAATTGTGATGAAAGCCTTCGCCGCGACCCGCCGTGGCCGGCCGAAAACCCAGCAGAATGGGCATGATCTGGGCACGCCGGAACTGCAGGCCCTGCGACACAGGCTGGTCGCTGGTGCCGATCCGGTGCTTGCCGAAAATCCGCTGGGCATTTTGCTGGCGCGCGGATTGATCAGCGCTGAGCAGCATGGAGCGGGCTGCCGCTACGAGCGGCTCTACCGCCAGGCTGTCGCACGGCGCGAGATCAGTTTCGGGCAGATCTATCGGCGGTTGGGCGAAGCCACCGGCCGCAGCACCGGCGGCGAGTGTCACGGCGCCGACGATGCCAGGATGGCGGAGGCGCGACGGCAATACCTGGCCGCGAAGGCGAATCTGCTGCAAGCGGGGCCAGCGGCCGCTCGTGCCGTCGAAGCTCTGGTCGTGTTCGGTGAGTGGCCGGATGTATCGCCGGGTTCGGGTGTTCAGACACGCTTCGACAACGACAACCTGTCGCGCGCCGCGATCCGGAAGATCATGCAGATCCGTAGTGGGCTCGATGCCCTGTTGAAGGGCTTGGAAGAAAACCGACATACGTAATTTAGCTTGACGTATTATGCATAACGCGGTATAGTCCAATTGTAAGCTGGACGAACCAGCCGAAGCAGAGCGGGATGTTTCCGGCTCCGTGCCTCGTTTCCTACGCAATTTCAATCTGGTGATCTTCGGCGCCTGACCCGCGCCGAATGATGGAGTGCATCGCATTGGCAACCACGCCTCGGCGCGAAAAGCAGACAGCGGGAAACGAGAAAGCGACAAAGGAAGCGGCGAAGAAATCGAAATCGACGCGCCCGAATGCGGCGCGGCGACGGAAGGATGGGACGACCGAGATCGAAGTGCTGGCTCGGTCCCACGCCGCCGCCGCGGTCGCGGCCCTGGTCGCCGTCATGGAGGACGCGACGGCCACCCCCTCGGCCCGCATCGCCGCCGCCGGAGCCCTGCTGCAATGGGGCTTCGGCAAGCCGGCGAGCATTTCCGGGACGGCGGCCAGGGCAGAACTGCTGAAGACCATCGAACGCGGCGACACGCCGCAATTGATCCGGCTCACCTGGGCGACGCCCGAAGCGGTAAATGACAACCGCGAAGAACCGAATAAGACAGAGCCGGAAGAGCCTTCCGCATGAAAAAGGGCATGAAGCGCATCGCCGGGAAAACGAGCGTGAAGCGCGATGAACACGTCACGGAAGTGGCGCTCTATGCGCCGCGCCTGTTGCAGGCGGAGCTGCATGGTGCCATGCGGCGTTTCAACGTGCTGGTGGCGCATCGCCGGTTCGGCAAGACGGTGTTCTGCATCAACGAGCTGATCGCCAAGGCCTCGCAGAACAGCCGGCCGCAACCGCGCTATGCCTATATCGCGCCGCTGCTGACCCAGGCGAAGGATGTCGCCTGGGATCATCTGAAGCGCACGACGGCGCCGATCCCCGGCACGGCGGTCCATGAAGGCGAACTCAGGGTCGATCTGCCGGGCGGCGCGCGGATCCGGCTCTACGGCGCCGACAATGCCGACCGGCTGCGTGGACTCTATTTCGACGGCGTGGTGCTGGATGAATATGCGCAGATGAATCCGCGCGTCTGGTCGGAGGTGTTGCGGCCGGCGCTCGCCGATCGTCATGGCTGGGCGATCTTCATCGGCACGCCGATGGGGCGCAACCAGTTTTGCGCGCTCTATGAGACGGCGCGGCGCGATCCGGACTGGTTCACCGCGCGTTACCGAGCCTCGGAAACCGGGATCATTCCCGAAGAAGAGCTGGAAGCGGCGCGGCGCGCCATGTCCGGCGACCAATATGCGCAGGAATTCGAATGCAGTTTCGATGCGGCGGTGACCGGCGCCTACTACGCGAGGGCCTTGGAGCAGGCGGAAGCCGGAAACCGGATCTGCCGCGTGCCGCATGAGCCGAGGCTGCCTGTCGTCACCGCCTGGGATCTTGGCATCGGCGATGCGACCGCGATCTGGTTCGCCCAGCAGGTCGGACCTGAAATCCGCCTGATCGACTATTACGAAGCGAGCGGGGCGGGGCTGGCGCATTACGCCAAATATCTCGCCGGGCTGCCTTACATATACGGCGATCATCTGCTGCCGCCGGATGTCGCCGTGCATGAACTCGGCACCGGCACCAGCCGGTTCGAGACTTTGCGCGGCCTCGGCATCGCGCCGCGTGTGCTGAAACCCAGCAAGGTCGAGGACGGAATCGAGGCCTGCCGGAATCTGATCCCGCGCTGTTGGTTCGATGCCGAGCGCTGCGAGCGCGGTCTCTCGGCGCTGCGGCAATATCGCGCCGAATATGACGAGAAGCAGAAGATGCTGCGCGCGCGACCCCTGCATGACTGGACCAGCCATGCAAGCGATGCGTTTCGCTACCTTGCCATGGGGCTGAGACCGCATCGCGGCAGGTCTGTCGAGACCGAAGGGCCGGGCTATCACCCCTGGGAATGGTGACGCGCGCTTGACCGGGTTTCGCGAGATCGATCTCGAAAGCGTCGCCGCGGTCGCGCGCGATATGCGCGACTGTGATCGAGCGGAAATCTTCGCGACGCGTTGGAACGACTGCCCGGATGCTTTCGCACGCGACTGCGTTGCCTGTCTTTCGCTAGGCGCCGTGGCGACCGGCGCGGACGACGTGCCGATCTCGGTTATCGGTGCGCAGGAGGTGTGGCCGGGCGCCTGGTCGGTCTGCATGTTCGCAACCGATCGGTGGCCGGAAGTCGCGCTGGATGCGACAAGGTTCGTGCGCGCGCGCTTGATTCCCGCGCTGGTTCGGCTCGGCGCGCGACGGGCGGAATGCCGCAGCGCCGCCGAGCACGACGTCGCGCATCGCTGGCTGGAATATCTCGGGGCGCGGCATGAATCCACGCATCCCGATTACGGCAGACGTGGTGAAACCTTTCTTGGCTATTGCTGGAGGATAGACGATGTGCGCAGGACCCTTTGCCCCGCCGAAAGTTCACGTTCCGAAGTCGGAGCCGCTGCCGCAGAAGGATGATGCCCAAGCGGATGCCGCTTACGAAGACGAGCGCCGTCGCTTGCGCCAGACCACCGGTCGCCAATCGACATTGCTGACCAGCGGGCTCGGCGATACGGCGTCGGCGCCGGTTGAGAAGCCCGCCAGCCTTGGCGCCTGAAACGAAAGCCGGAAATCGAATGGACACGATCGTACTCGACCTGATCCGCCGGCAGGAATCGCTTGCCGGCGACCGCGCCACGCTGGAATCGCAATGGCAGGAGATCGCCGAACTGGTCCAGCCGCTGCGTGGCGATTTCACCCTACAACGCAATCCGGGTGAAAAGCGCACCCAGAAGCTGTTTGACGGCACCGCGGCTTTGGCGGTGGAAAATCTGGCTGCCGGGCTCTGGGGCATGATCACCAATTCGGCCAATGACTGGTTCGCCCTGCGCTCCCGGCTCGATGAATCCGACGAGAACGACGAGACGCGGATCTGGCTCGACGAGGTGACGCGCCGGATGCGCGATGCTTTCGGGGCGAACGGCCAGCGTTTCTACAGCCGGGTGATGGAGCTCTATGCCGATCTCGTCACCTTCGGCACGGGCATCTTCTATGTGGAGGAGAATCGCGAGAACGGCGAGGTGCATTATTCCTGCCGGCACTTGGCGGAGTGCTTCATCGCCGAGAACGATCGAGAGGAAGTGGATACCGTCTATCGCCGCTTTCAGTTCTCGGCGCGCCAGGCGCATCAGAAATGGGGCGAAAAATGCAGCCCGGCGGTGCAGCGCGCACTCGAGAAGGAGCCGGAGCGCCGGTTTCCGTTCCTGCATGCGGTGATGCCGCGGGCGGACGCGTCCGCGATGGGCGCCGCGCCGCGCGGGCGCATCGCCAAATCGATGCCGTTCGCCAGCTACTACATCGATATCGAAGGCCGCGTGCTGCTCGATGAAGGCGGCTATATGGAGTTTCCCTATCAGGTGCCGCGCTGGTCGACCGCGTCGCGCGGCACCTATGGCGACAGTCCGGCAATGCTCGCTTTGCCGGATATCAAGATGCTGAATGCGATGTCGAAGACGACCATCGTCGCGGCGCAGAAGGCGGTGGATCCGCCGTTGCTGGCGGTGGATGAATCGGCGGTGCGGGGCATCCGCACGCATCCGGGCGGCATCATCTATGGCGGGCTCGATGAGAACGGCCGGCGGCGCTATGAGCCGCTGCACACCGCCGGGAACGTCAATCTCGGCCTCGATCTCGAAGAGCAGCGTCGCAAGGCGGTGCGTGAGGCCTTCTTCTACTCCCTGCTGCAGATGGTGGAGCAGCCGAACCAAACCGCAACGGAAGTGTTGGCGCGGCAGGAAGAGAAGTTGCGGCTGATCGGGCCGCATCTCGGCCGGATTCAGAGCGAGTTCCTGGACCCGCTGATTCGCCGCCAGTTCGGTATCATGAGCCGGGCCGGCATGCTGCCGAAGCCATCGAAGCAGCTCGCCAAGGCCGGAATCAAGATCGACTACGTTTCGCCTCTGGCCCGAGCCCAGAAGGCGGGGGAAGGCGCCGCCATTACGCGTGCATTGGAGGCTCTGGCGCCACTGGGTGCGGTACGGCCGACTGTCTACGACAATCTGGATTCCGACGCGATCGGGCGGACCATCATGCGTTCCTTTGGCGTACCCACGGCTCTGCTGGTGGATCAGCAGAATGTCGAAGCGCAGCGCAAGAGCAGCGGCGGTGGGATGGCGAATATGCTGCAGGGGGCGCTGCAGGGCCTGGCCGGCGGTGCATCGGCGGCCTCGCCGAATGCCATGCCGGCTTCTCCGGGTGCCATGGCGGCTCCGCCGAGTGGAGGGCCATCGCAATGAACAGCGATGTCAAATCGAGCCCCATCAAACCCGGCGCCCGCTGGCTGTTGAGCGTGAACAAGTCTCGCGAAGCCCGGCAAGTGGCTGCGGCGTATCGCGAGCATCTTGGAAGCGAGGCGGTTGCGGCGCGCCGGATCCTGGTCGATCTGGCGCGCTATTGCCGGGTCGGGCAGTCGAGCTTCGTTCCCGGCGATCCGCATCAGACCGCGTTCAATGAAGGCGCGCGTGACGTGTTCCTGCATGTCGCCGAGCTCTGCGGGTTGAGACCAGAGGACTTTCCCAGCTATTTCAGTGAGGCCGAAGATGATCGATGAAGCGCTTGGGCGAATGGGCGGAGCCGTTGACCGCCCGGCACCGCAATGGTGCGCCGGCTTCGCGCCGGACGTGGCCGCGGTTGTCTCCGCGAAAGGCTGGAAGTCGCCGGAAGAAGCAGTGCGCAGCTATATGAATCTCGAACGCCAGTTCGGCGGGGACCGGCTGGTGGTGCCGACCATGGAGTCTTCCGATGAAGATCGCCAGCGGTTTTGGGCCAAGCTGGGCCGCCCGGCTTCGCCGGATGATTACAACTTTGAGAAACCGTCGGATGGTGTTTCCTACGACCCGGCCCATGCCGAATGGTTTCGCGGTGTCGCCCATCGCATCGGCTTGACGGGGGAACAGGCCGGCACGCTTCACGACGCCTATATCGACCGTTGCCGCGACTGTATGAGCGACCCGGTTGGTGAATCCGAAGACAGCCTCACGCAGGTGCGCCGGGCATGGGGCAGCGCCTTCCCGATCCGGATGGCGGAAGCCCGCCGCGCGCTCGGCGCCTATGTCATCGAGGATGCCGAATTGGGCGCGATCGCCGATCAGATCGGCGATGTCGCGCTGATGAACCTGCTGGCGAAGATCGGCCGCAGTCTCGGCGAAGACACTTTGGTGGGTGGCCGCGCCGCCAGCGCGGGTGGCACGGATGTGCGCTCGGAAATCCGCCGCATGCAGGCGGAAGCGCGCTCCGATCCGCGGCATCCTTATCTCGACAGGTCGCATCCGGAGCACGACACCACCGTGCGGCGCATGCAGTCGCTGTTCGAACGCGCCTATGGAAGAAGCATCTAGAACCCAAATCCCGGACAACCGCCGTATTTCGCAAAGCGGCCGGCCCGGTTGACCGCCTGAACAGCAGGCCGATCACGGCGCGCGTCAGCGCCGGGTGCGGTCCGATCCGTTGCGTCGCTCTGCGACGTGATGTCGGGCAACTGCGCCGATTTCGTCCCGTCAACGGTCAATTGTGAGAAGGAGAACGAGGCATGTCCTCGCAGATTCAAACCGCATTCGTGAACATGTACAGTGCGAATGTCCAGATGCTGGTGCAGCAGAAGGGCAGCCGCTTCCGCGAAGCCGTCCGCCAGGAAAATGTGGAAGGCGAGATCGCCTATTTCGACCAGGTGGGCGCTGGCACCGCGATCAAGCGGATGTCGCGCCATGCCGACACGCCTTACACCGAGACGCCGCATTCGCGTCGCCAGGCGGTGCTGGAGGATTATGAATATTCCGATCTGGTCGACCGGCTCGACCTGGTGAAGACGCTCAACGATCCCACCAGCTCCTATAGCCAGGCCGCGGCCTATGCGATGGGGCGTGCGATCGACGATGTGATCATCACCGCGGCGAACGGCACCTCGCGCACCGGAAAGACCGGCCAGAACCAGATCACTCTGCCGGCCGGCCAGAAGGTCGCGGTGAATACGAGCGGTCTCACGCTCGCCAAGCTGCTGGCGGCGAAGGAGGTGCTCGACGCCGCGGAGAACGATCCGGACGAGCCGCGCTATATCGCCTGTCCGGCGAAGGATATCACCGTGCTGCTGAACACCACCCAGGTGACCTCCAGCGACTACAACAGCGTGAAGGCGTTGGCCGCCGGCCAGCTCGACACCTTCCTTGGTTTCAAATTCATTCGCACCCAGCGGCTGAACCTGAATTCCGGCGGCGATCGCGCCTGCCTCGCCTGGCGGAAATCGGCCCTCTGCCTGGCGCTCGGGCAGGTGCCGACGGTGAAGATCACCGAACGGGCCGACAAATCCTACGCGACGCAGGTCTACTACTCGATGTCGATCGGTGCCGCGCGTATGGAAGAAGAAGGCGTGGTCGAGGTCGCGACTCTGGCCTGATGCCGGGTCGCCAGGCGCAGCGGCCACCAACACCACTGCGCTTGGCTGGCCTGGAACCCGTTTCCTATCCTTTTCAATCCAGGAGAATTTCATGGCTACCCAATACGGAACGCAGATGGCCAAGCTGCGCAACACCACGCCGGTCGATCTGCCGATCGTTTCCGACGTGCATGGCCGCGTGCGGTGTTTCAACGAGAAGGTCGTGCTGAACGCGCAGCCGACCACCGACACTATCGAAGTGGCCCGCTTGCCGAAGGGCGCGCGTGTCCTGTTCGGCCTGCTGAATTCGACGGTCTCGCTCGGCACCTCGACCATCTCCATCGGGCCGGCCAGTGCCGCTGCAAAATACCGGGCCGCCGCGGTTTTCACGGCGGTTGATACCCCGACCTTCTTCGGTCCCGCGGCGGTGGCCGGCGAACCGGTCACGGCGGAAGAGATCGTCCAGATCACGACCGCCACCGCGGCTTTGCCGTCCTCCGGCACGTTGCGGGTGCAGATTTTCTACGCAATCGACTGATCGAGCGCCTCAGCCGGGCGGCGAACGTCGCCCGGCTGCTTCCCCGACGAATTTCCTGCAAGCGAAACCAGAGGATGCCATGACGATTTCCGTCGTTTCGATCTGCAACCGGGCGCTGGATCTGCTCGGCGCCGATCCCTTGACCTCGCTGGAAGACGGCACGAAGACCGCCAATCTCTGCCTGCGGAACTTCGCGGCGATCCGCGACATCGTGCTCCGGTCGTATCCCTGGAACTCCGCCATGCGGCGCGCGGGGCTGGCGGCTTTGGCGGACGCCCCGGCCTGGGGCTATCTCTTTCAATATGAGCTGCCGACCGGACCGGCGCCAGAGCGCTGCCTGCGCGTGCATCGCGTGGCGCGCGGCGAGAATTTCAGGATCGAGGGCCGTCGCATCCTCACCGATTATCCGGCGCCGCTGCAGATTCTCTATGTCGCGCAGATCGACGATCCGGCGGATTTCGACCCGCTGCTGGCGGAGTCCATTGCGGCGCGGCTGAGCGTCTACCTTGCCGC
>DASYDA010000085.1:0-13025 GCA_036499865.1 Dongiaceae bacterium
AAGATCTCGGTCTCGGCGAATTTCAGGATGACGTCGCCTTTGGCCAAGCCGCCTTGCGCCGCGGGGCCACCCGTAGGGATTTCCAGGATCTGCACCGCGGCGGCGGTCGGACGCCGCAGTCTGCGCGACAGCCGCTGGTCCAGCATGATGGTCTGGCCGGCCAAGCCCAATCGCGCACGCCGCACCCGGCCATCGCGCATCAGCCGCATGGTGACATCCGCCGCGGTGTCGATGCCGATCGCGAAGCAGAGGCCCTGGGCATGGCCGATCATCGCCGTGTTGATGCCGACGACGCGGCCTTGGCCGTCCACCAGCGCGCCACCGGAATTGCCGGGATTGAGTGGGGCATCGGTCTGAATGACGCTGGGGATGAGGCGACCCGCCGGCGAACGCAAGGTCCGGCCGAGCGCGCTCACGATGCCCGCGGTGACCGTGGCCTGGAAGCCCAGCGGATTGCCGATCGCCACCACAAGCTGGCCGATGCGCAGCCGCGCCGACGAGCCGAATTGCGCATGCGGCAATCCGGCCGCCTGCAGGCGCAGGACCGCAAGATCGGTGGCCGGATCGTCGCCGACGAGCTTCGCCTCGAATTGCTGGCCATCGGTGAGGATTCCGAAAAGCGAGGTCGCGCCGGAGACCACATGGCTGTTGGTCAGCAGATAGCCATCGGGCGTGAAAAGGACACCGGAACCCGTGCCGGGGCGCGGTCCATGGGCATGGATATGCACCACCGCCGGGCCTACCGTCTCGAAAGCATGGGAGACTCGGGCGGAATAGGGGTCGAGCACCTCATCAAGGCTTGCCGTCGAATTCTGCGGCAAGTCCTGTGGGTATTCCGAATGGGGCGATGCTGAATCGTACGGCATAGAAAGCAGATAGGCAGCGGCACACGGCTCCTCAAGTGTTCGCCGTCACGCTCCGCGCTTGGCCCCCGTGAACCAGGAAGCCAAGCCGTCCAGCGTCTTACCGGCCGGGCGGTATTCGCAGCCGACATAGCCGCTATAACCCAGACGATCCAGCAAGGCGAAGATGCGGTTGTCGTCGAGCTCGCCGGTACCGGGTTCGTTGCGCTTCGGCACCGAGGCGATCTGGATATGCCGGATCATCGGCATCAGCTTTTCCAGCGCGACGGTCACGTCGCCATGCACGATCTGGCGATGATAGATGTCGAATTGCAGTTTGAGGTTGTCGAGCTTCAGCGCGTCGATGATTCCTGCGGCAAGATCGAAATCGTTCAGGAAATAGCCGGGCATGTCGCGCCCGTTGATCGGCTCGATCAGCACGGTCACCTTTTTCCGGGCCGCTTTCTCACAGGCGATCTTCAGCGAATCCCGATAGGCGGATGCGGCTTTGGGATCTTTCGCGGAGGACAGGCCCGCCATCACATGCACCTGCGGGACCTTCAGCGCCTCTGCATATTGGAGCGCCTGATCGACCGAGGCCTCGAATTCGCTCCGCCGCTCCGGGAGAGAGGCCAGCCCCCGATCGCCCGCCGCCCAATCGCCGGCCTTGATGTTGAACAGGACCTGGCGCAATCCGTTTTTCTCGAGCCGCTGCGCGATCTGTTCGACGGGATAATCGTAAGGGAACAAATATTCGACCGCCGTGAAGCCGGCATCGGAAGCGGCCGCGAAACGGTCGAGGAAATCCCATTCGTTGAACATGAAGCTCAGATTGGCGGCGAATTTCGGCATGGAAGACCCCGTTCGTTGCAATCAGAAGAATCAGTGGATTTCCGGTTCCGGGATCGGCGCCGTCCCCTCCAGAAAATCGAAATCGCATCCGTCATCGGCCTGGCGGATATGGGCGCCGAACATCTTGCCGTAGCCGCGCGCATATTCCCGAGGCGGCGGCGTCCATTCCGCGAGCCGGCGTTCGATCTCGGCATCCTCGACATGGAGATGGATCGAGCGCTGCTCGACATCGACGGTGATGCGATCGCCGTTGCGCACCGCTGCAAGGGGTCCCTTCAGATAGGCCTCCGGCGAGACATGCAGCACGCAGGCGCCATAACTGGTGCCGCTCATCCGAGCGTCGGAGATGCGGATCATGTCGCGGACACCCTGCTTCAGCAATTTGACCGGGATCGGCAGCATGCCCCATTCCGGCATGCCCGGACCGCCGCGCGGCCCCGCATTCTTCAGCACCAGGACATGATCCGGCGTCACGTCGAGATTCTCATCGGCGACCGCTTTCGACATCTCGTCATAGGTTTCGAAGACCAGTGCCGGGCCGGTATGCTTCAGCAGCCTGGGATCGGCGGCCGACGGCTTGATCACGCAGCCGCGCGGCGCGAGATTGCCGCGGAGGATCGCGGTGCCGGTTTCGCTGGAGACCGGGTTGTCGAGGCCGCGGATCACATCCTCGTTCCAGACCTTGGCGCCGGCGATGTTTTCGCCGAGCGTCTTTCCGGTCACCGTCGCGGTGTCGCGGTGAAGGTTGTCGCCGAGCTGCGTCAGCAAGGCGGGAAGCCCACCGGCATAGAAGAAATCCTCCATAAGATAGGCGCCGCTGGGCCGGATATTGGCCAGCACCGGAATCTTCCGCGCGAAGGCGTCGAAATCGTCGAGATCGAGCGGAACGCCCGCGCGACGCGCCATGGCGACCAGATGGATGATGGCATTGGTCGACCCGCCCAGCGCCATATGCACGGTGAGCGCATTCTCAAAGGATTTCCGCGAGAGGATGTCCTGCGGCTTCAGATCTTCCCAGACCATTTCCACGGCGCGCCGCCCGGTCTCGGTGGCCATGCGGGCATGCCCGGCATCCGCCGCGGGAATCGCCGAGGCACCGGGCAAAGTGAGGCCCAGGGTTTCCGCCAGCGACATCATGGTGGCGGCGGTGCCCATCACCATGCAGGTGCCGTAAGAGCGCGCGATGCCGCCCTCCATCTCCTGCCACTCCGTATCCGTGATGTTGCCGGCCTGCTTCTCCGCCCAGTATTTCCAGACATCGGCGCCGGAGCCGAGCACGCGCCCGGCCCAGTTGCCGCGCAGCATCGGCCCGGCGGGGAGAAAGATCATCGGCAGGCCGGCGCTGGTGGCCCCCATCACCGTTGCCGGTGTGGTCTTGTCGCAGCCGCCCATGATCACGACCCCATCCAGCGGATGCGAGCGGATCAATTCCTCCACCTCCATGGCCAGGAAGTTCCGGTACATCATGGTGGAGGGCTTCTGGAAAATCTCCGCCAGCGACATGGCGGGCAGTTCGACCGGGAAGCCGCCCTCCTGCCAGACGCCGCGTTTCACCTCTTCGGCCCGGGTGCGGAAATGCGCATGGCAGGGATTGATGTCCGACCAGGTGTTGATGATGCCGATCACCGGTTTCCCGGCAAAATCCTCTCGCGCATAGCCCATCTGCAGGGTCCGGGAACGATGCCCGAAGGCGCGGAGATCGGAAGCGCCATACCAACGATGGCTACGCAGTTCCTCGGGACGCCGGCGACGCATAACAACTCTCCATTCATTTCACTTTGGGGCATCCTAACGGCTCGCTGTGCCGGAAAGAACCGTCTTCGGCGCAAGATCCCTTCGGCGCAAGATTCGGGGTGCCGTTCGAGGCAAGCGTTCCTAGTTTCAAGGGCGGAAACGAATAGAAGAAAGGCACAGCCATGTTCGATGCGCTTTCGCTCGACGCGGACCTATCCGCCAGGATCGCTGGATTGGATTGGGCGGCTGTTCGAAGCAGTCTGGATGAACGCGGTTATGCCACCACCGGCCCGCTTCTCGATTCCGAGGCCTGCGCGGGTTTAAGCGCGCTTTATGGGCGAGACTCACTTTTCCGCAGCCATATTCGCATGTCCCGCCATGGCTTCGGTAGCGGCGAGTACAAATACTTTGCCAATCCACTACCGCCGGTCGTTGCGAAGCTGCGGGAGGGTTTCTATCCGCCGCTCGCCGAAATCGCCAATGGCTGGCAGCAATCCCTCGGCCGTGATCCTTATCCGGCGCAACATCGCGATTATCTTCGCCTTTGCCATGCCGCCGGCCAGCGGAAACCGACGCCACTGCTTCTGAAATATGAGGCCGGAGACTATAATTGCCTGCATCAGGATCTTTACGGCGATCTTGCTTTCCCTTTGCAGGCCGCTTTCCTGCTGAGCCGGCCCAGTGCGGATTTTGAAGGCGGCGAGTTCGTCCTGGTCGAGCAGCGGCCCCGCATGCAGTCCCGGGCCGAGGTCATTCCGCTCCAGCAAGGCGAGGCGGTGATCTTCGCCGTCAACCAGCGACCGGTCCAGGGCAGCCGGGGCATCTATCGTGTGACCATGCGGCATGGCGTCAGCCGATTGCGCGGCGGCCGGCGATTCACGCTGGGCGTTATTTTTCACGACGCGGCGTAACCCAAATAGGTTGCCGGGCTGGGCCACGGGTGATTTAGTCGGTTGAGGAATCGGTTGAATCATCGGGTGTTAGCATGGCCGCACAATGCCGCCGTCTGGATGGAAAATTCGCCCTCATCACCGGCGCCTCGCGGGGCATCGGCCGCGCCATCGCCGAGCGATTCGCCGCCGAGGGCGCGACGATCGGCATCAACTATGCCGGTTCGGAGAAAAGCGCCGAGGAAGTCCTGGAATCGGTGCAAAAGATCTCCACCGAAAACGGCTTCGACAAGCGCAAACACTTCATCATCCATGCGGATGTCGCCAAGGCCGCGGACGTCCAGGCCATGACCGACCAGGCGATCACCCGATGGGGCCGGCTGGACATCCTCGTCAACAATGCGGGGGTGCAATCCGAAGCCCCCAGCGATTCCTATTCCCTGGAAGAATATGAGCGGGTGATCGGCATCAATCTCACCGGTTCGCTGCTCTGCGCCCAGGCGGCGATCCGACACTTCCTCAGCCGGCCCGGCGGCGGCGTGGTGCTCAATTGCTCCAGCGTGCATCAATTGATCCCGAAGCCGGGCTATGTCGCCTATTCGATCAGCAAGGGTGGCATGGGCAATCTGACCCGGACATTGGCGCTGGAATATGCCGATCGCGGCATTCGCGTGAACGGCGTCGGCCCCGGTGCCACCCGCACGGATATCAACAGCCGCTGGGTGGACGATCCGAAGGCTCGCAAGGCGGTCGAATCCCATATCCCCATGGGACGCTCGGCGGCTTCAGAGGAGATCGCCTCGGTTTTCGCCTTCCTGGCTTCCGACGATGCCAGCTACATCACCGGGCAGACCATCTATGCCTGCGGCGGCCTCACGCTGTTCAACGATTTTCGGCTCAATTGGTCGTCCTGAGCCCGAAGACTTAGCCGATCTGGAATTTGGCCGCGATCAGTTCGGCCAGGTCCGCCTGCGAATAAGGCTTGTTCAGTCGCGGCAGGCTGCGATCGGCCTCGCCGTTGAGATCGCTGAACCCGGTCGAGAGAAAAACGGTGAGGTCGGGACAGAGATTCAAGCATTCACGCGCAAGCTGCGTCCCCGTCATCCCCGGCATGGCCTGGTCAGTGATCAGGAGATCGATGGCGGGCTGCGCGCGCACGATCGCCAGCGCTTCCGGCGCGGATGCCGCGGACAGCGCCTGATGGCCCAGATCCTCCAGCATATCGACCACGCCCATCGATATCAGCGGTTCGTCATCGACGACCAGAACCCTGAGAGACTTTTTCGGTGCGCTCATTCCACTCCGGCTCGACCTAGTTTCCATCCAACACGCTCTGGATCTTCTCCGCCAGCGCGGCGAAAGTATAGGGCTTCACGATCAGCTCCAGGCCGGGATCGAGCCTGCCGTGATGCACGATCGCATTCCGCGCGTAACCCGTGGTGAACAGCACCTGAAGCCCAGGATAACGCCGCTGCGCTTCGTCGGCCAACTGCCTCCCGTTCATGCCCCCGGGCAGGCCGACATCGGTGAATAAGAGGCGCACATCCGGGTGCTTTTCCAGCGCCGCGAGCGCCATAGGTCCGCTTTCGGCCTCGATGACGCGGTATCCCAGTTCGGACACCATATCGATGCTATAGGCCCGCACATGGGGATCGTCCTCGACGACCAGCACGAGCTCGCCGCCGGCGCTTCCCGCAGCCATTGCCGGATCCGGTCGAGCGGGATGAAACTCGCCGCCGCTCAGCCGCGGGAGATAGATCCTGACCGTCGTGCCCTCTCCCGGCTCGCTGTAGATCTTCACATGGCCGCCGGATTGCTTGACGAAGCCATAGACCTGGGAGAGTCCGAGACCGGTCCCCTCGCCGACACCCTTGGTCGTGAAGAAGGGGTCGAAGGCCCGGGCCAGAATATCGGGCGTCATGCCTTTGCCGGTATCGCTGACGGCGATCATGACATATTGGCCGGGGGCAACCTCATCATGGCTTGCCGCATAAGCTTCGTCGAGAAAGCTGTTCGCGGTCTCGATGGTCAGCAGGCCGCCGGCGGGCATGGCGTCCCGGGCATTGACGGCGAGATTGAGCAGCGCGCTTTCCAGCTGGTTGGCGTCGAGCGATGTCCACCAGATGCCGCCGGCCAGCACGGTTTCGATCTGGATATCCTCCTTCATCGTGCTGTGCAGCAACTCGGTGACGCCGGTGACCAAGCGGTTAGGATTGACCGGCTTCGGGTCGAGCGGCTGCCGCCGCGAGAAAGCGAGCAGGCGCTGGGTGAGCGTCGCCCCCCGCTGCGCGCCTTGCAAGGCGGCATCGGTCAGCCGCAGGAAGTCCGGATCCGAGATCGTCAGTTTGCCGGCGGCGGTGCGCCGCCGCAGCGTCTCCAGGCTGCCGAGAATGACCGCCAGCAGGTTGTTGAAATCGTGGGCCACACCCCCGGTCAATTGGCCGATCGCTTCCATCTTCTGCGCCTGGCGGAAGGCTTCCTCGGCCTTGATGCGCTTGTCGATTTCCGTGGCGACGCGGTCTTCCAGCGTCTCATTGAGCACGCGCAGGGCCTGCTCCGCCTCGCGGCTGGTCTTGAAGAGCTGCGCATTGTCCATGGCGATGGCCGTCTGCGCCGCTATGCCGGCGACGATCAACTCGTCGCGCTCGGTGAAGATGTTCGGCTCGGGATGGCCAAGGAACAGACCGCCCAGCACGGTGCCGGAGCGCGAAATGACCGGTATCGCGAGATAGCTTCGCACCGGAAGATGGCCATGCGGCATGCCGAAATAGGGTGCGTTGCGGCCATAGCGCGGATCGCGGGTGATGTCGTCGGAGCGGACCACACCCTCGCCGCGGAAAGTCGGCCCGAAGACATCGGTGTTGCGCGGCATCGGAAAGCCGGCGAAATCGCTGCGCTTCGCCCCGGACAATGTGTAGAGCGTATAGGATTCGCCGGTTTCGTTGACCACGTTGTAGAAATAGGCGCCGAAACGCGCGCCGGTCAGCTCGACGCAGGCATCGGTCACCAACTGCACCAGACGATTGAGATCGAGCTCTCCCGCCAGGGCGGCGCCGGTGCGGTTCAAGGTCTCGAGACGCCGGGTCTCTTCGCGGAGCATCGCCAGCGCCTGGCTGCGAAGGCGGGCGAGATCCAGATTGGCCGACACCCGGGCCAGCAGTTCCCGGGCGCCGAAGGGCTTCACCAGGTAATCATCGGCGCCGGATTCGATGCCTTCGACCCTGGCCTCTTCGCCGGCCCGCGCCGAGAGGAGAATGATCGGCACATCCTGAAGCTTCGCATCGCCGCGCAGCGCGCGAACCAGGCCGAATCCGTCGAGCCGCGGCATCATCACGTCGCTGAGGATCAGATCCGGCCGCCGCAGTTTCGCCGCCTGCAGAGCCCGCTCGCCATTGGGGACAGCGATCACTTCGAATCGGCGCGCCAGCAGGCGCTGGAGATAATCGCGCATATCCGCGTTGTCGTCCGCCAACAGGATCATCGGGCGTTCGGCGACCGGCGCTGTGTCTTCCGGTCCGAGCAGATCGGAATGCACCGGGAACTCGCTGTTGGCCGAATCCCCAGGGAGCCAGCGGAGCGCTTCCTCCACATGAGCGGAAGCCCGCGATGTCGCGACGGAACCGCCGCCGATGTCCTCTTTCGGCAGATGCGCCGAACCGGTCGGGATCGCGACGACGAAAGTGGTGCCTTTGCCGATCGCGCTTTCCGCGCGAACGCTGCCGCCGTGGAACCGGGCGAGTTCCTGAACGAGGGCGAGACCGATGCCGCTTCCCTCCTGGGTGCGGCCGCGTTGACCTTCGATGCGATGAAAGCGCTCGAAGAGATGCGGCAATTCCCGTGTCGGGATCCCGATTCCGGTATCCTCGACCGTCAACAGCACGGCGTCTCCCCCGGCATCGGGTTGCAAGCGTAGGGAGATCGCACCCTCAAGCGTGTATTTGAACGCGTTGGAGAGGAGATTGAGCACGATCTTCTCCCACATATCGCGATCGACATAGACCGGCGCGGCGATCAGGGCGCATTCGATCGTGAAATAGAGACCGGCCTTGTCCATGGCCGAGCGGAACGTGCTTGCAAGCTCTCGTGTATAAACGGCGATATCCACCGGCTCGTAATGCGCCTGCAGCCGTCCGGCCTCGATGCGACTGAAGTCCAGCAAGGTGTTGACGAGCTTCAGCAGGCGCAAGGCATTGCGATGGATCAGCAGCAATTCGTCGCGCTCGACCATCACCTCGCTCGATCGGATGGTGCGCGCCAGAAGATCCTCGACCGGGCTGAGCAACAGGGTCAGCGGCGTGCGGAATTCATGGCTGGCATTGGAAAAGAAGATCGTCTTGGCGCGGTCGATCTCCGCCAGGGCTTCGGCGCGACGATGCTCCTCCTCATAGGCGCGGGCATTGGCGAGGCCGCTGCCGAGCTGAGCCACCAGGAGCTGCACGAAGTTCTCATATTCCTCATCATGCGGCCGAAACGGGTTGAGTCCCGCGATAAACGCGCCGACCGCCTGCTCATGGCCTTGCGGAACGATCGGCAGGACGATGGCTTGGCGCGGCGACTTTTGCCACACGCCGAAAGGAAGATCGGGAAAGCGCTCGGACAAATCATCGAAGCTACGGGATGCCGATGCGCCCAATATCTCGGCAAGCGGCCAGGCCAGGTTTGGATCGGCGAGAACCGCCACTTCAGGGGCGACGGCCGTGCCAGGCTTCGTGCCGGTCGCAAGCGCCAACCGCGCGGTCCCGTGGTCGCCATCCGTGAGATAGGTCAAGGTGAACGGCAGGTCTTCGCGATGATCGGAGAGGCAGCGCTCGAGCGCCGCGAAAACTTCCGCGGAAGTGCGCGCCGTTGTCATGTGCTGGGCGAATTCGTGCAGCACCCCCAACCGCCGCGCGGCGATGACCCGCACGGTTTCTTCCGTGACCACGCAGAGCATGCCGCCGACGGCGCCGCTGTCGTCGGGGATCGGGCTGTACGAAAATGTATGATAGGTCTCTTCGGGATAACCATGCCTCTCCAGGAAGAGCTGAAGCCCCTCGTCCCAGGTGGCCCGGTTGGTCGTGATGACGGTCTCGATTCTCGGCCCGATTTGCGGCCAGATCTCCTTCCACACCTCGGTGGCGGGATTCCCCAGGGCCCAGGGATGCTTGACGCCCAATGTGGGGGTATAGGCGTCGTTGCAGAAGAAAATCAGCTTCGGGCCCCAGGCCATCCACATCGCGTAGCGCGATCCGAGCATGACCTGGATGACTGTTTTCAGGGCTTGCGGCCAAACCTCGATCGGGCCGACTTCCGAGCCGGCCCAATTCCTGGCGGCGATCAGGGCATTCATCTCTCCGACTCCGGAAAGAAAGCGCGGTGCGCCCATGGATTCCGTGCTCATCTCGACGCTTATTACCCCATAGAGCGCCCTATGCCCGCTGCACTGCGCGCCTGGTGGCTGCAACAGCCACACCCCGCCCAATCTCCTGGAATCGGGGATCGGCCTTGGGACCAAGGCATCACTCCCGAAAAGGTTCCTCCGAAGGGTAAATTCGCCGATTTCGGGCAGACTCTGATCCGGCTAGGCCGGGCCTAAAAGGCGCTTCACGGCGGTCGCCACACCCCGGAGTTCGGCCAGGCCCTTCAGGCGGCCGATCGCCGAATAGCCGGGGCTCACCGTTTTGCCGACATCGTCCAGCATCTGATGGCCGTGATCCGGCCGCATGGGGATGACGCTGTCGGGCCGCTCGGTCGCCGCACGTTTCTGTTCCTCGCGGAGCACTTCGGTGATGACGCCCACCATATCGACGTCGCCGCCCAGGTGATCGGCCTCGTAGAAGCTCTCGGAATCGGCCTCCCGCCGCGTGCTGCGCAGATGCAGGAAGTGGATGCGCGCGGCGAATTCCCGCGCCATGGCGACCAGGTCGTTATCCGGCCGCACGCCATAGCAACCGGTGCAAAAGGTGAGGCCGTTATTCGGGCTGTCGACGCGGTTCAGGATCCAGCGCGCGTCCTCCGCCGTGCTGACGATGCGTGGCAATCCGAGTAGCGAGCGTGGCGGATCGTCGGGATGGATGGCGAGCCGCACGCCCGCTTCCTCGGCAACCGGCGTCACCGCGTCGAGAAACTCACCCAGCCGCCCACGGAATTCATCGCGCGAGACGCCGCGATACTTTCCGAGAGCTTCGCGGAGCATCTCGACCGTGTAGCTTTCCTCGGCGCCCGGCAAGCCGGCGATGATCACCCGGGTGAGCTTGTCCCGCGCCGCCTGGTCCATGGCCACGTAGCACTTGCGCGCGGCTTCGACGCGTTCCGGCGTGTATTCGGCCCCGGCTCCTTCGCGGCACAGGATGAAAAGGTCGAAGGCGGCGAATTCGGTGGCGTCGAAACGCAGCGCCAGGGACCCATTGGGCAAGGCATAGGAGAGATCGGTCCGCGTCCAGTCGATCACCGGCATGAAATTGTAGCAGATCGTCTCGACGCCTTGCGCCGCAAGATTGCGGATCGAAGCGCCATAGGCGTCGAGATGCTTCTTCCAGTCGCCGGTCCGCGTCTTGATCTCCTCGGAGATCGGGATGCTCTCCACCACCGACCAATGCAGCCCGGACGACTCGATTTCACCCTTGCGCGTGACGATATCCGCTTCGTCCCAAACCCTGCCGTTCGGCACCTGATGCAAAGCGGTCACGATCCCCGTGGCGCCCGCCTGCCGGATATGCTGCAGCGGCACCTTGTCCTTCGGGCCGAACCAACGCCAAGTTTCTTCCACGAGAGCCTCTCAATCTGAACCGGTTAGCGGGCGGTTACCAGGCCGCCAGACCCATCTGCTTCTTGCCGAGATCCGTCAAATCGCCGGGCAAGGCGCGGCCTTCGAAATCGACCTCATAATTCTCCGCCGAGAAATCCGGCGCGCTCCGGCCCTGCAGAAAGGCGTCCTTCTGCCGCTTCAGATAATCCACATTCTTCGCGCAGTAAGGGGCGGCGCCGATATAGATCACATTGCTGTAGCCGGTGCCGCGATGCTCGTCCTCCACTGCATGCACGACATCGGGATGCCACCAGACCGTATCTCCCGGTTCCACATGCGGGATCGGCGAGAGGGCCGGCATCAACAGCGCGTGCCATTCCGGCTCCAGCGACAAAGCGCGGGCGGGCTCGGCGCCGCAGAGCGAATCTTCCGGAACGTCATCCATCAACGGACGGAGTAGCAGGTAGACCATACCCTTGGTCAGCGGCATCACCTGCAGGGTGCCGTCGCCGGGACCCTGGGGCGTGAGCGCGGTCCAGCCCTGGAAACTGCGGAACATGCTGCAGACCGCCGGCGACGGAATCTCTTCGGTGACGGCACGACTCTCACCGTCGAAAGGCTCGTAATCGCGCCAGTTGCCGCCGAACACATGGCGGAACACGTTCTGGTAATTGGAGTCGATCCAGCGCTCCACCGAGCCCGCATCCATATGCGGCGAGAGGCCGAGCGTCTTGTCGCCGGGTTCGCGACGCCGAATGCGATCGGCATAGGTGCATTCGCGCTCCGGATCGAAATATTTCTCGCCGTTGGCTTCGAATTTCCAGAGACGGTTCATGAAGGCACGGGTCCTGGCCAAGGGCTCGCCTTGGCGCGCCGCCATCTGCGGCTTCGACCAATAGATGCCGAAGATCTGCGGCCGCCCGGATTTCAGCTTGCTGAAATACTTGTCCATATCGACGTTGGCGGGGCGTTCCTCGTACCGATTGCGCTTCAGATAGTCACCGATCTCCGAGTTCCAGGCCTCGGCTTGCGCCTTGGGATAGACGCCGCGCACCACCGCGACGCCGCGGCGGCGCAGTTCGTCCTTGGTCGCTTCGGAGACCTTTCCCGCTTCGATATCCTTGTAGTCGATCTCCGGCACGACGGAGCGGCCGGCGGCGCGAGCCTTCACGACCTCATCCACCTCTCGGCGCAGATGCGCCTCGACCTCGGCGATGGCCTTCTTGAGATCCAGCTGCTGGGCGCGGAGCTTGCGCTTGGTGGCCTTGATAGCCTCGGCGAGATTTTCGACATGCAGGCTCATCGCATCACCTCCATTATCCGATCCGCCATCATCCGATCCGGTTGCCGCTCTCCGGATCGAAGAGCACGGCTTTGTCCATGTTGAAAGCGAAGGGCGCGGTCTGGCCCGGTTTCAGATCGGCATCGGCGCGCATCCGCGCAATCACCTCGACTCCACCGAGCTTGGTCACCGCGAAAGTGTCCGAACCCGCGGGCTCCACCACCTCCACATGGCAATCCGCATCGGCGATGACGCGACTGCTGCGATCGGCGGCGCCGGGATCGGTCACCGCTTCGGGGCGCAGGCCGAGAATCACCTTGCGGCCGACATTCGAGGCCAGCGCATTCCCGTTGCCGGCGATCGGCAGGCTGACCGCCACGCCGTTCCGTGATTCGATCTGCAGCGAAAGCCCGCTGCCGCCATTCGCCAAGGTGGCGGGGATCATGTTCATCGAAGGCGAGCCCATGAAGCTCGCGACGAAGATATTGGCGGGGCGGTTGTAGATCTCCTTCGGGCTACCGATCTGCTGGATCTCGCCGGCATTCATCACCGCGATTCGGGTCGCCAGGGTCATCGCCTCGATCTGATCGTGGGTCACATAGACCATGGTGGTCTGCATGGCCTGGTGCAGCCGCTTGATCTCGGTGCGCATCTCGACCCGGAGCTTGGCATCGAGATTGGAGAGCGGTTCGTCGAAT
>DASYDA010000086.1:0-2431 GCA_036499865.1 Dongiaceae bacterium
GCCGAAGCCAACGGGTTTACAGCCCGTCCCCTTTAGCCACTCGGGCACCCTTCCGAAGCATCGACTCCACCCTGCGGCGGAGACGCGGACTATGAGCATTTACCGTGTACTGTCAACTTGAAAACACACGAAAAACTCCCAACCGGGCCGATTCAAGTTCCGGTCCGGAGGGAGTTGTTGTAAACCTCGTTGTCGCAAGTAATTTAGAGTTCCACATGCCCCCGCGCAAGCCCTTCCGACCCGACAAGAACCGAGCCCCCCACCGCGCCGAGCGCGGACCTGACAGTCGCCCCGAGCGGAATACGGAGGGACGAGACCGGCCGCATGGGCGAAAGCCAGGCAAACCCAAGCCGGGCGGCAGTTATGCACCGCGCCATTCCCAGGCTCATCCACAGGGGCATCCGCAAGGACACCCACAGGGACATCCCCAGGGACATCCACAGGATGGAACGGACAAGCGAGGACCCAAGGCGGGATTCCGGCCGCGCCGTGCCCAGCAAGGCCATAATTTCAGCGAAGATGGCGCCGACAGCCATCGGGACGAAGGCCGATCCGGCGAGAATCGCTCTCATGAGGCCCCGGCAGGGCGGCCCAGAGGCTCAAAACCCTCTCACACGGGTGGGAACTACTGGATCTACGGCCATCACACCGTTCTGGCCGCCATCGACAACCCGAAGCGCCAGATCCGGAGACTCGTCCAGTCCGGCTCTTCCGGCGAGAAATCGGCCCGCGGCGGCGGCGATCGGCTCCTGCCGTCCTGGGAAACCGTTGATCGTCAGGCCCTCGACCAGCTCGCCGGACGGGACGCCGTGCATCAGGGCGTCGCCGCTTTGGTGGAACCCCTGCCCGATTTCGAGATCGAGGACGTGATCGCCGCAGCCGGCGACCGCGCCAACGCCACCATCGTCGTCCTCGACCAGGTGACCGACCCGCACAACGTTGGCGCGATCCTGCGCTCCGCCGCGGCCTTCGGCGCCCTCGCCGTGCTGCTGACCGAGCGCCATGCCGCCCCCGAGACCGGGGTCCTCGCCAAGGCCGCCTCCGGCGGACTCGATGTGACGCCGCTGGTCCGGGTCGCCAATCTCGCCCGCGCCATGGAGCAGCTGAAGGAAGCCGGCTTCTGGTGCGTCGGCCTCGCCGGCGAAGCCGACCGCACCCTCGCCCAGGCCAATCTCACCGGCAAGATCGCCCTCTGCCTCGGCGCCGAAGGCCCGGGCCTCCGCCGCCTCACCCGGGAGCACTGCGACCTGCTGGCCAAGCTGCCGACCTCCGGGCCGATCGGGCATCTCAACGTGTCCAATGCGGCGGCCGTGGCGCTCTATGAGTTGGCACGAAGCGGCGTCGACTAGAGCCTCGGACGGCCTCAGCAGAGAATCGATTCCAGCGTAACAGTTGTTACCAAATGACCCTTGCGCTGGGCGCGCGCGGCTTCTAGTTTTCTCTCATTGAGAATAATTCGCAATCGGAACACCATGCGCAACACATTGACTCGCCGCCGCTTTTTGGCTGCCACACCCCTCGCGGCCGGCCTCACGATCGGCCTTCCTTATATCCGCCCTGCGCGCGCCGATGCCGGCGAGGTCAATGTCTATTCCGCGCGGCACTACCCCTCCGATCAGACCCTGTTCGACATGTTCGCCAAGGAGACGGGCATCAAGGTGAACGTGATCCAAGGCGTCGCCGAGGAGTTGATGCAGCGCGAGCAGATGGAGGGCGATTCCTCCCCCGCCGATGTCTTGATCACCGTCGATGCCGGCAATCTCTGGCGCGCGACCCAGAACAATCTGCTGCAGCCGGTCGAATCCAAGATCCTCGAACAGGAAATCCCCGAGCATCTGCGCGATCCGGGGAAGCTCTGGTATTCCTTCTCCACCCGCGCCCGCGTCATCATTTACGACAAGAACAAGGTGAAGCCGGAAGACATTCCGACCTATGAGGATCTCGCCGATCCGAAATGGAAGGGCCAGCTCCTGGTCACCACCTCGAACAGCATCTACAACCAATCCCTGCTTGCCTCGATCATCGAGGCCGATGGCGCGGAGAAGGCGGAGGCCTGGTGCCGCGGCCTGGTCGCCAATCTCGCGCGCAAGCCGGAAGGCGCCGATACCGAGCAGTGCCTCGCTTTGGCGGCCGGTGTCGCCGATATCGCCGTCAGCAATTCCTATTATTTCGGCCGCCTGCTCGGCAGCGATGACGACACCCGGAAAAAGCTCGACCATGTCGGCATCCTGTTCCCGAATCAGACAGGCCGGGGCGCCCATATCAATGTCTCCGGCGGCGGCGTCGCCGCCTATGCGCCGAACAAGGACAATGCGGTCAAATTCCTGGAATTCCTGATCAGCCCGGAAGCCCAGAAGGTCTTCGCGGACGCCAATTTCGAATACCCCATCCGCAAAGGCGTCGAGCCCAATGCGGTGGTGAAAGCCTGGGG
>DASYDA010000087.1:0-11438 GCA_036499865.1 Dongiaceae bacterium
GTTTCGTGAAGGCGCGGCAAAGCCCAGCCACGATCAGCGACTTGCCGACATCGGACCCGGTCCCCTGAAACATGATCGCGGCGCGCTTCACCCTAGAACTCGATCCCCTGCTGCGCCTTCACGCCATCGCGGAAGGGGTGCTTCACCATCTCCATCTCGGTGACGAGATCGGCAAGCGCCACGATCTCGTCCTTGGCGTTGCGCCCGGTGAGGCAGATATGAAGATCGGGCCGTTTCGCCTGCAAAGCCGCGGCCACATCGGCGACCGCGATGTAGTCGTAGCGCAAGGCGATGTTGATCTCGTCGGCCAGCACGAAATCGATGGTCGGATCGGCCATCATCCGCTTCACCTCGGCCCAGGCCTTTTCGGCGAAGGCGATGTCCCGGGCGCGGTCCTGGGTCTCCCAGGTGAAGCCCTCGCCCAAAGCCTTGATCTCGCAGAGATCGGGGAAGCGCTCCAGCACCGTGCGCTCGCCGGTATCCCATTTCCCCTTGATGAACTGCACGACGCCGACCTTCATGCCATGGCCGATGCAGCGCATCACCATGCCGAAGGCAGCGGTCGATTTGCCCTTGCCCTTGCCGGTATGGATGATGATCAGGCCTTTCTCGCGGGTCTTCTCCGCCATCATCTTGTCGCGGGCTTCCTTGCGGCGCGCGGATTTCTCGTTGGCACGGCGGATATCGGCTTCGTTGTCGATGCTCATGCGGCTTCTCCTCCCGTTCGATCCCCTTGGGCCCAGGCGGCGAGCCTTTGATGGGCGGAATTGTGGCGCGACTTCCAGAGCCCGCGCGTCTGTGCCTCTTGGAGGCGGTCGGCGATTTCTTGCAAAGCGGCCGGATTATGCGCGGCGATGAAATCCCGCACGGCGTCGTCTAGCAGATAGGCCTCGAACACGGCATCGAAATGATGATCAGCCACGCAATCCGCCGTCGCCGCGAAGGCAAAGAGATAATCCACAGTGGCGGCCATCTCGAAGGCGCCCTTATAGCCGTGGCGCATCACCCCGGCGATCCATTTCGGATTGACGACGCGGGCGCGCACCACCCGTGCGATCTCCTCATCGAGGCTGCGGATCTTCGGCGCTTCGGGGCGCGAATGGTCATTGTGCCAGACCACGGTTTTCTTGCCGGTCAGATGCTTCACCGTCGCCGCGAGCCCTCCTTCGAACTGATAGTAATCATCGCTGTCCAGCAGATCGTGCTCGCGATTGTCCTGGTTGTGCAGCACCGCATCGACCTGTGCCAAGCGCCGCTCGAACATGCGGCCCTCCGCCTTGCCCGCCGTTCCCGCGCCATAGGCATAGGAGCCCCAGGCGAGATAGGCGCGGGCGAGATCCGCGGATTCCGACCAGCCCTTCTCGTCGATCAGCGCCTGCAAACCGGCACCGTAAGCGCCCGGCTTAGAGCCGAAGACGCGATAGCCGGCGCGGCGATCCGCCTCGGCCTCGGTTTCGCCGGCAGCGACGAGGTTCGCGCATTCGGCGCGATGGCGCGCGGCCAGCGGATTCTGGTTCTCCGGCTCATCCAAAGCGGCGACGGCGCGCGCGGCGGAATCGAACAACTCGATCTGCGCCGGGAAGGCATCGCGGAAGAAACCGGAGACGCGCAGCGTCACATCGACCCGTGGCCGGTCCAACAAGCTTAGCGGCAGGATTTCGAAACCGGAGACGCGGCCGGAGGCACCGGCATCCCAGGTCGGCCGTACACCCATCAGCGCCAAGGCCTGGGCGATATCGTCGCCTCCCGTGCGCATATTGGCAGTGCCCCAGGCGGAGAGCACGAAGGATTTCGGCCAAGCGCCATGCTCCTGGCGATGCCGGTCCAGCAGCAGCCCGGCCGATTTCCAGCCGAGCGTCCAGGCGGTCGGCGTCGGCACCGCGCGGGTATCGACGGAATAGAAATTGCGCCCGGTGGGGAGCACATCGAGCCGCCCGCGCGTCGGCGCGCCGGAAGGACCGGGCGCCACGAATCGACCGTCCAATCCCGTCAGTACGGCGGCGATTTCGGCATCGCCGCAGGCAGCGACCGCCGGGCGCAGCTTCGCCTCAACATAATCGAGCACAATGCGGCTGCGCATCCATGCGGGCTCCGGCTGCGCGCCGGCCACCAACCGCACGGCCAAAAGCTCCAAACGCTCCACGGTGTCGCCGGCGCTGCGCCAGAGCGCATCCGAAACCTGCGCCAGCGCGGCAGGCCGCGCGCCGTTCCAGGGCTCCGCCATCTTCACATCCAGCGGGTCGAACGCCGCGCCGAGTTCGAGATCGGTGGCGAGCGCGCGGGTCAGCGAGGCATCGGCGCCCTTGCCGGATTTGCGCGGCAGGCGGGTCAGCGCCACCAGGAGATCGGCAAGCTGCATGCCTTCGGGTGAATCCCCGAACACATGCAACCCATCGCGGATCTGCAGCTCCTTCAACTCGCAGAGATGATTGTCGAGTTTGGTCAATGCGGATTCTGTATCGTCCTCGCGGGCAATGCCGCAATCCTGGGCGAGGCCGCTGGCCTGGGCGAGATCGACGATCTTGGTTTTGAGGATCACGCAACGTCGGGGATCGACCTGCGAGGCTTCGTAATACTCATCGACCAGCGCTTCCAGCTCGCGCAGCGGCCCGTAGCTCTCCGCGCGGGTCAGCGGCGGCGTCAGGTGATCGACGATGACGGCGGCGCTTCTCCGTTTGGCTTGCGTGCCCTCGCCGGGATCGTTGACGATGAAGGGATAGATCAGCGGCACCGGCCCCAGCACCGCTTCCGGATAGCAGGCGGCGGAGAGCGCCAGCGACTTGCCGGGCAGCCATTCGAGATTGCCGTGCTTGCCCATATTCACCACGGCATCGACATCGGCGACATTCCGCAGATAGGCGTAAAAGGCGAAATAACCGTGCGGCGGGACGAGATCGGGGTCGTGATAACTGGAAACCGGATCGATGTTGTAGCCGCGCGCCGGCTGGATGCCGACCAGCAGATCGCCGAATTTTTGCAGCGGCAGGCGAAAGCGTCCTTCGGCAAAGAACGGATCGCGCGCTGGCTCGCCCCAGCGCGCCGTCACGGCCTCCTTTACCGATTCGGGTAGGGCATTGAAGAAGTCCAGATAGGAGGCGAGATCGAGCGTGATCGTCGCGCTGCGCGAGCGGCTGTCGGCGGCATTGGTGGGGCCTTCGAGCAGTCGCGCGATCAGGGCATCGCCATGCGCGGGCACAGCTCCCGTCGCATAGCCCGCTTTCTCCATCGCATGGAGCAGGTTGACGGTCCCGGCCGGCGTATCCAGCCCCACGCCGTTGCCGATGCGCCCGTCGCGGTTCGGATAATTGGCCAGCACGATGGCGATCTTCCGATCCGCCACCGGCTTCCGGCGCAGCCGCGCCCATTTGGCCGCAAGATCGGCGACGAAATCCACGCGATCGGGGACCGGCACCGGTTCGACGATGTTGCATTGCGTCGCCGCGTCGTATCGCGAGGCCGCCTTGAACGAAACGGCACGCGTCAGAATGCGCCCGTCGAGTTCCGGCAAGGCGGCCTGCATGGCGAGATCGCGCGGCGAAAGCCCACGCGTATTGTCGCGCCAGTCTTTCTCGCTGCCGCTGGAAAGCACCACCTGCAAGACCGGCGCATCCGCCGCATCGAACGGCGTCGAAAATTCCTCGGCGCCCGGCTGCGAAACCGCGAACCCGGTGGCATTCAGCACGATGCCCGGTTTCGCGACTGAGAACAGTTCCGCAATCAGATCCGCCGCTGCTGCGTCCTTGAGGCTGTTCACGAAGATCGGCAGCGCATTGAACCCGCGCGCCTGCAAAGCGGCCACCAGCGCATCGATCGGCTTCAGGGTACCGGCCTGCATCAAGGCGCGATAGAAGATCAGCGCCGCCGCCGGCTTTTCCGCCTGCCAATGCCGGCGGATATCGCTAAGCCCTGTCACGGTTTCGTCGGGCCAATAGAGCCCCGCCTTCAGCAGAGGACGCGGCTCCAGCCATTCGGTCTTGCGGCCGATGAGATCGCCGGCGCAGAGCAGCATCTGCCGCGCATTCTCGATGCCGCCTTCGATGAAATAGCGCCAGAGCCGGTGCGCCGCCTCGGCATCCAAGCTCGTGAAATCGGCAAGTTCCGGATCCGGCTGGTCGTCGCCCGGTAGGCAAACCAGCGGAATCCCGCCGGCGCGGCAAGCGGCGGAAACTTCCTCGATGCCATAGGGCCAATAGCGCTTGCCGCCCAACAGCCGCACGACCACCAGCTTGGCTTCCGCAATGACATCCTCAACATAGGCATCGACGGAAAGGTGGTGCGAGAGCTGCAGCAGATTGGCGAGGCGCAGGCTGGGCTTCGGTCCAATGGAATCTGAATCCGGCAATGCCGCATAAGCGGCAGCCAGGCAGGCAAGCTCGGTATCGGCGGCGGAAAGGATGACGATCTCGCCCGGCGTCTGGCCGAGATCGATCGCCTTCGTGCCGTCCGAAACAATCCCTGGCTTTGCCGCGAGAAGATGCATCAGGGATGCCTCGCGCGCGCGATTCCGACACCGTGCTCCAAGCCCCCACCCCGGCCCTCCCCCTGAAGGGGGAGGGGGAAGAAAGAGCGCGCCCAGGCCTCTTTATCCGTACAAATTCCCCTATTCGCCAGAGCCTCCCTATTCGCCAGGGGGAGGGATCCCATCCAATTCCCTCCCCCTTCAGGGGGAGGGTTAGGGTGGGGGCGTGGCGCACGAACCGAAGTCATTGGATCAGGCAGCCAGAGCCGCTTCGATCGCCGCGCGATCGAGACCCTTGAGGCCGATCACCACCAGCCGACCCTGGCGCGATTCATCCGTCGCCCAGGCGCGGTCGTAATAATGCTGCAGCCGTGTGCCGACGCCTTGCAGCACCAGCCGCATGTCGCGCCCGACCACATTCAGGAATCCCTTCACGCGCAGAATGTCGTGCTTCGCGATGACCGGTTTCAGCTTCGCCACCAGGTCTTCCGGATTCTTCAGATCCGCCAAAGCGATCTGGAAGCTTTCGAACTCGTCGTGATCGTGATCCTCGCCTTCCAGTTCGTGATGCGAGAAACGGGAATCGAGATCGTCCTCGGCGGCGGCGGAAAGCCCCAGCAGCACATCGACATCGACGGCGCCGAAGCTCGAAAGAATGCGCTTCGCCGGCCGCTTCATCTCGCGATCGATCACATCGCCGGCCGCTTTGCGGTCCGCGGCGGACATCTGGTCGTTCTTGTTGATGATGATGAGATCGGCACTGTTGATCTGGTCCTCGAAGAGTTCGGCCAGCGGACTCTCGTGATCCAGTGAATCGTCGGCCTTGCGCTGCTGCGCCACCGCATCCGGATTGTCGGCAAAGCGCCCGGCCGCGGCGGCCGGTCCGTCCACCACGGCCACCACGCCATCGACGGTGACGCGGGTGCGCACTTCCGGCCAGTTGAAGGCGCGGATCAGCGGCTTCGGCAGCGCGAGGCCCGAGGTTTCGATGACGATATGCTCGGGCGGGTTCGGGCGGTCGAGCAGTGCATTTATCGTCGGCAGGAAATCGTCGGCCACGGTGCAGCAGATGCAACCATTCGCCAGTTCGACAATATTCTCTTCCGGGCAATCCTCGATGCCGCAGCCCTTCACCAGCTCGCCATCGACGCCGAGCTCGCCGAATTCGTTGATGATGAGGGCGATGCGCCGGCCACGCGCATTCCTGAGCAGGTTCTGGATGAGGCTGGTCTTCCCCGCCCCCAGGAAGCCGGTCACGATGGTCGCCGGGATCTTCGTCGTCATGGTCTCTCTTCTCGGTTCATTTCAAAGTCTATTTCAAGGTCAGCGGCAGGCCCGCGGCCACGAAGACGACACGGTCCGCCTGCTCCGCCAGGCGCTGATGTAACGTGCCGGCGAGATCGCGGAAGCGCCGCGCCATGGCGTTGTCCGGTACGATGCCCAACCCGACCTCGTTCGAAACGAACACCACCGGCCCGCCGAACTGGATCAGCGCCGCCACCAGTCCGGCGATCTCGGCCTCCACATCGCGTTCCTTGCCCATGAGATTGCCGAGCCAGAGCGTCAGGCAATCCACCAGGACCGCCGCTCCCTGTTCCGTTTCGGCCTTCAGGATGGCCGCCAGTTCCAGCGGCTCTTCGACGGTCTTCCAGTCGGAATCGCGGCGTTGGCGATGCGCCTTCACCCGTTCGGCCATCTCATCGTCGAGGATTTCCGCGGTCGCCAGATAGGTCCGGCGTCCCGGATGGCGATCGACCAGGGATTCCGCATAGCGGCTCTTGCCGGAACGCGCGCCGCCCAGGACCAAGGTCACCGGCGGCAGGGATGTCACAATCCCGGACACACCCAGAGAAATTTTGGGTAAAAAGCTCTTAGAAGCGGACTTCGACACGCTGCGCTCCTCCCGCCGAGGCGCCGACCGTTGCACATGTCCGCCGAGGTCTCCTGGCTCGACCGCCGGATCCGCGCCTTCCCGGCCATTGTGGCGGCCAGTGGCTCAAGAGCGGGTCCGTTGCCCAGGCAATCCTGGGCGCGGTCTCACAGTTGCGGGGGCAGCGCCGGCTTCTCTTTCAAGGACTTAGACCCAAAACTCGAGATCTTAACCTTGACCAGGACCGGCTTCCCTCACTGCGGACGGGCGGAAACTAGCAGGTCTGGCGCCGGTGCGCAGCAAATTCCAGATCGCTCAGACCGCCTCCCAGACCCGCTCCGGCGGGCGGCAGAGCACGGCGCCCTTCGGGCCAACCACGATCGGCCGCTCGATCAGAACCGGTACCGCCGCCATGGTCTGGATCAGGACCTCGTCCGAAGTCTTGTCGGTGAGCTGCAGGGCCTCGAAGGCCTCTCCTTTCCGCCGCAGGATGTCGCGCGGTCCGACTTTGAGCTTTTTCAACAGGGCTTTGATGCCCACTTCGTCGAGGGGCGTCTTCAGATATTCGACGACCTTGGGTTCGATGCCCTTGTCCTTCAGCCAGCCGAGAACCTTGCGGGAGGTACTGCAATTTGGATTGTGGTAGATGGTAACGGCCATGGCATGCTCCGAAGGCAATGAGATAGGAAACCATGAAACTGCTTTATTTCGCCTGGCTGCGCCAGAAGATCGGCAAGGCCGAGGAAAGACTGGACCCGCCCGCCCAGGTCACGGATGTGCGCAGCCTGCTGGACTGGCTGGAGAGCCAGGGCGCGAACTACGCCGCCGCGCTGAAAGAGCGCCGCGCGGTGAAGGTCGCGGTCAACCAGGACTATGTCGGGCTCGATCATCCGGTCAAAGCCGGTGATGAGGTTGCTTTGTTCCCGCCGGTGACGGGCGGTTGAGCGGAAGATGATCCGCGTTCAGCCATGATCCGCGTCCAACGGGAGGATTTCGATGTCGGCGCCGAACTGGCGGCGCTGAGCGCCGGCAATGCGAAAGTCGGCGGCGTCGCCAGTTTCATCGGCCTGGTGCGCGACATCGCCCCGCCCGGCTCGGCCGCCGCGTCTTCAATGACGCTGGAGCACTATCCCGGCATGACCGAGAGACGGCTCGCCGAGATCGAGGCGGAAGCCCGGCGCCGTTGGCCGCTCGAAGCGACGCTCATCATCCACCGCTACGGCCGGTTGAATCCCGGCGACCGCATCGTGCTGGTGGCGACCGCCTCCAGCCATCGCGAGGCCGCGTTGCAATCCTGCGCCTTCCTGATCGACTGGCTGAAGACCGAGGCACCGTTCTGGAAACTGGAAGAAGGACCGGAAGGTGCCAAATGGGTCGAAGCCAAGGAAAGCGACGAAGCGCGCAAGGCGGCCTGGAAGCGTTAAGACCCTATCCAGATAAGGGGCTTGAAATCTTTCTGGCGCTGGGCCATGTCATGACCTCCCGAAACGGCCGAAACGACCGCTTCCCATGATCGATCTGCTGACCGATCCCCAAGTCATCCTCAGTTTCCTCACCCTCGCCGCCCTCGAAATCGTCCTCGGCATCGACAACCTGCTCTTCGTGCAGATCGTCGCCGGGCGGGTGGCGCCCGAGCGACAGCGCCTGGCGCGCCGCGCGGGGTTGAGTCTGGCGCTGCTGACTCGTCTCGCCTTGCTGGCCTCGATCGCCTGGGTGGCGGGCCTGACCGCACCGATCTGGACCCTCGACTGGCCGAGTTGGGACATCTCCTATGCGCTCTCCTGGCGCGACATCATCCTGCTGGGCGGCGGTCTGTTCCTGCTGGCGAAATCCACGACCGAGATCCATCACAACATCGACGTCGCGGACGAGCATGCCGGTGCCAAGCCGAGCTATCTCAGCCTCGGTGCCGCCATCGTGCAGATCGCGATCCTGGATATCGTCTTCTCGCTTGACAGCGTGATCACCGCGGTCGGCATGACCAATCACCTGCCGGTAATGGTGGCTGCCGTGGTCGCGGCCATGGTGGTGATGATCCTCGCCGCCAATGCGGTCGGCGATTTCGTCGACAAGCATCCTTCGGTGAAGATGCTGTGCCTCGCCTTCCTCTTGCTGATCGGCGTCGCTTTGCTGGGCGAAGGCCTGCACTTCCATATTCCGAAAGGCTATCTCTATTTCGCCATCGCCTTCTCGGCTCTGGTCGAAGGCCTCAACCTCTGGGCCCGCGCGAGGCGACAGGCACGTTCCCGGAAGACGACCTAGCATCCCTTTCCAACCAGCTTTGGCGCGCTGCCTTCAGGCCGCAGACTGATAATCTTAAATAAATAATCACGCTATAGACTGATTATTATGTATGGTATATCAGGCTGCAGCCTGATGCAATCTGCGGATGGAGATTGTCGTGCGAAGCGAAAATCGAAAAAGGGCAAGGTTGCGCCTTGACGAGCGCCTTGACTCCCTAAAACCCGAAACACAATTTTTACCGCCGCCAAAAGGTTGGATTCGAGCGATTCGCGATGCGCTTGGTATGTCTGGTCCTCAACTGGCGTCACGCTTGGAAGTACGTCCGCAAACCGTGGAAACAATTGAAAAGTCAGAAGCTGCCGACACCATTCAATTGAAAACGCTCCGCCGTGCCGCGGAGGCGCTGGATTGCACGCTGGTCTATGCACTGGTTCCGAAAACTTCGTTGGCAAATGCCGTGAATTCCCGGGCACGCAAGATTGCAATCCGTCATCTGGACCGCGTCGCACATACGATGCGGCTTGAAGCGCAGGCCACGAATAACACCGATAAAGAAGCGCGCATCGAAGCCTATATCCGCGACGTTCTGAAAGAGCGTGCCCTATGGGATGAATCGTGACAGATCTTTTTCAGGAGCCGGATGACGCCACGCCTTTGGAGCCGGAAGAACGCAGGGCGCTTCGCCAAACCTGGATCACGCATCGCAACGATCTCAACGAAGCCGAACAAGAAAACATTCTGCAAGGTGCAAATTGGGCCCGCGGAAATAGACGATTGAAGCTCACAGACATGCTGACGGACGACTTCATGCGAACGCTGCATCTGCGCATGTTTGGCGAAGTCTGGCAGTGGGCTGGAGCCTATCGCCGTACGGAACGCAATATCGGGATAGAAGCCTACCGCATCCCGTTCGAAGTGCCGAACTTGCTTGGGGACGTCCGATATTGGGTGGAGCATGGAACCTATCCACCAGACGAGGTCGCGGTGCGACTGCATCACCGCTTAGTCGCCATTCACCCATTCCCAAACGGCAATGGCCGACATGCACGCTTGGTAGCCGATCTCGTGATCGAGAATTTTGGTGGCGAGCCATTTAATTGGGGTGATGGTAACATCGCCGATATCGGCAGGCTCCGCGCAGAATATATAAAGGCCCTCAAGGCCGCCGATAACCACGACATCGCGCCACTTATGGCCTTTGCCAAGTCGTAGACTGCGCCATAGTCGCCGCCATAAGTGAGCTGCTTTATTACCGGCTTCCCCTCCCTCGCATTCGAGAGAGGGGAAGGATGCACACTATTCCGCCGCCGCGCTCTTCTGGTGGGCGTGGACTTCCTTCAGGTAGTCCTCGCGAAGTTGTTTGGTGATCGGGCCGACCTTGAACTTGTGATCGCCAACCTGGCCGACCGGGGTCACTTCCGCCGCGGTGCCCACCAGGAAGACCTCATCGGTCTTGGCGAGCTCTTCCGGCATGATCGCCCGCTCGACCACCTTAAACTGGCGGCGACGCGCGAGATCCAGGATGGTCTGCCGGGTGATGCCGTTGAGGAAGCAGTCGGGTGCCGGCGTGTGGACTTCGCCGTTCTGCACCAGGAACACATTGGCGCCGGTGGCTTCCGCGAGCTGGCCGCGATAATCGACCATCATCGCGTCCTGATAGCCTTCCGCCTCGGCCTCATGCTTGGAAATCGTGCAGATCATATAGAGACCGGCGGCCTTGCTGGCGGTCGGCGCGGTGTCCGGCGCCGGGCGGCGATACTTCGCCCATTTCAGGCGGATGCCCTTCTCCAGCAGTTCCGGCGAGAAATAAGACGGCCATTGCCAGATCGCGATCGCGCAATGGATCGTGTTCTGTTGGGCAGCGACGCCCATCATTTCGCTGCCGCGCCAGGCCAAAGGGCGGACATAGCAATCGGTGAAGCCCAAACGGCGGATCAGCTCTTCTTTGGCTTTGACGAGCTCATCGGCGGAATAGGGAATCTTGAAGCCGAGAATCTCGGCCGAACCATGCAAACGTTCGCTATGCTCCTTGGACTTGAAGATCTTGCCGCCATAAGCGCGCTCGCCTTCGAACACGCAGGAGGCATAGTGAAGACCGTGCGTGAGAACATGGACTTTGGCTTCGCGCCAGGGCACGAACTTACCGTCGAACCAGATCTCGCCATCGCGATCATCGTAAGGCACTAAACTCATGGAAGGATTCCTCCGGTAATGCTTATCGGGTTATAAAAGCATCGTATCTGGCTTCAAATTAAAAGCTTCGGAAAAGTAAGTCAACAGTGCTGACATATAATGACTGAAGGCAAAGTCCCGGCTAACCCCTTGTTCCTCCGCGATGACGATCTGCGGCAGGGCATCGAGCTGTTTTTCTTCGCCTATCGCGATTTTACAGCGAAGGCGGATGAAACCCTGCTGCAATACGGCTTCGGCCGGGCTCATCACCGGGTCATCTATTTCGTCGGCCGCAATCCGGGCATGACCGTCTCCGAGCTGCTCGACATCCTGAAGATCACCAAGCAGAGCCTGTCGCGGGTCCTGGGCCAGCTGGTGCGCCAGGGCTTCATCGTGCAGCGGCCGGGCGCCACCGACCGGCGGCAGCGCCTGCTGAGCCTGACCGAGCTCGGCGCCGAGCTCGAGCGCAAGCTGACCGAGGAGCAGCGCGCTTTGGTCGCACGCGCCTATCGCAGCGCCGGCGCCGATGCGGTGGAAGGCTTCCGCAAGGTGCTGCTGGGCCTGATCAACGAAGCGGATCGCGATCGCTTCAAGCCGCAGAACCCGCGGTAACCGGGTGGCGATGAGCGAACCCACGACGAGCGATCAGCCGCATATCCTGGTGGTGGATGACGACCGCCGGCTGCGCGACTT